>JAGQRA010000669.1 GCA_020425885.1 Planctomycetota bacterium
CGACCGACCGCGGCGACAGCTGGCAGGACATCTCGACCGGTATCCCGTGCGGTCCGATCAACGTCGTCCGCGAGGACCCGAAGGAACCCGGCATCCTCTACGTCGGCACCGACCTCGGCGTCTACGTGACCACCGACGGCGCCCGGACCTGGCACGTGCTCGGCGGCGACCTGCCGACCGTCTACGTCCACGATCTGGTGATCCACCCGCGCGACGACGTGCTGGTCATCGCCACCCACGGCCGCGGGATGTACGCGATCGACGTGCGGCCGCTGCGGTCCTCGAGTGGGTCGCCGGGCGAGCAGCAGGCGCGCTGACGGCTCTTTCGGCGGCTACCGCCCGCCGACCGTGCCGTCGACGGCGTTGGTGATGACGATGTTGGCGGCACCTTCGGTGGCGGCGGCCTGCAGGTAGATGTCGATGCCGAGCAGCGACGCGTTCATCGGCAGGCCGATCGCGAACGTGGCCGAGCTGCTCGCACTCGGCAGGGCGACGATCGCGACCGGATCGACGAGCAGCGCGCAGTTGAGCGTCAGGCCGAACGGGGCCAGGTTCAGCGGCAGCGGACCGAGCGGTGAGTTGGTGTTGTCGAAACCGGCGAGCATGAACGCCAGGGTCGGCGCCGGCAGTCCGGTCAGCAGCACGTCGGCGGTGTCGCCGATCCATGGCCGGGCGCCGCCGGCCAGGTGCGGCACCGAGGCGCCGGCGTTGTTGCCGCGGCAGCCGCTGCCGAACTCGGACCAGCTCGCCGGATGCAGCGGCGCGTAGCTCCAGGTCTCGTCGTTGCCGCCGCCGAACGGCGAGTTGACGTCGCCGCCGAACATCACGATGCGCTCGCCGACCTGGTCGTAGGCCATGCGCCCGTACTGGCGCGTCGTCGGCGCTGTCGCCGGCGTGCGCTGGGTCCAGTCGGTGCCGTCCCACTCCCAGACGTCGTTGAAGGTCTGCGTCGGCGTCCGGCCGCCGAACAGCACGACCCGCTGGCGCGCCTGGTCGTAGGCCAGCGAGTGGTTGAAGCGCGCCGGCGGGCTGTTGGGCGGCGTGTGTTGCGTCCAGGTGTCGGTCGCAAGATCGTACGTCCAGGTATCACCGAGCGGCGCGCTGAAGGCGCGGCCGCCGCCGAACAGCACGAGCTGGCCGCGGGCTTCGTCGATGACCATGTCGTGACCGTCGCGCCCCGACGGCGGCGTGTTGGCCGGCGTGATCTGGGTCCAGACGGCGCCATCCCAGGCCCACATGTCGTTGAACAGCGTCTGCGAGGCGAAGTAGCTCCAGCCGCCGAACATCAGCGTGCGCAGCCGCGGCAGGTCGTAGACCATCGCCATGTGATCGCGCTGCGTCGGCCAGACCCCCGATTGCGCGACCTGCACCCAGTCGCCGCTGCTGCCCGGAGCACCGCCGTTCGGCGTCCATTCCCAGAGATCCTGGACGTAGCTGCCGCCGCCCGGATAGCCCGACCACATCACCACGACGTTGCGCACCAGGTCGTACGCCAGCCGCGACTGGATGCGTCCGGTCGGCACGTTGGTCGGGTTCTCCTGCGTCCAGGTCGATCCGTCCCAGGTCCAGGTCTCGTCGAGGTAGGTCTGCAGGTTGTCGATGCCGCCGAACATCAACACGGTGCCGGAGCCCGACAGATACGTGAGCTGACCCTTGGTGCGTGGCGACGGCGAGGTCGCCGGCGACAGCTGGGTCCAGTCGGTCTGGGCGGTGGCTGGAGAGATGGCGGCGAGGATGGCGAGTACGGGTAGACAGCGGTTGCGGGGGCGCATTCTTGGGACCTCAGGGAACGGCTTCGGTGTGGGACCGACCGCGGTGGCCGGGCCGAGCAGAAGTCTACCGTGCCGCATCCGACCGCACGCCAGGTCAGGGGTAGGCGCCGGCGCCCGCAGTTCGATCTCGGCGTCGACGCCGGCGATGGACCGCGTGGACCGCGACGACGGCGGCGATCAGCGCGAGTCCGGCGAGCAGCAGCTCGAGCGACGACCAGCCGCGCGGCGCCGCCGGGCGCGGCACGCGTCGATCGGCTTCCGCGAGCAGCGCCGCGAGCGTCGCGTCCGACGCCACGTCCTCACCGCGCGCGACCGCCGCGGCCTCCAGTTCCTGGAACGTCGCGAGCCAGCGGTCGGCGCTGGCGCGGATCGCCGTGTACTCTGCTTCGGTCGGCGCCCGCACTCCGGTGCCGGCGAGCTGCATGGTGTGGACCGACTCGGCCTCGCGCCAGTGGTCTGCGATCCGCGCGAGCTGCTGCGTCAGGACCTCGGCGGCGGGGTGGTCGCGCTCGATCGCGTGCCGGAACGCCCACCACGCGAGGTTGAGATGCTCCTTCTCGAGGAACAGTTCGCCGAGTGCGCGATACAGCTCGGGGCCCTCGCGGCCGCCGAAGCGCAGCATGCCGCCGACCGCGCGATAGGCCTGATCCCAGTCGAGGTCGCAGTCGATCTCGACGTCGTCGACGAAGGTCGGCTCGCCGTCCTGCGCGGGATCGGCGAAGGCGCGGCTCGGGAACGACCCGAACGGGTAGCCGGCGTAGCGGAGGAAGCTCTGCTGCGTCCATCGCGAAGGTTCCTGGCGGGCCGCCGCGGCGTACTCGATCAGTCGGATCTGCAGTCGCTCGCGGCCGAAGTGCGCCGCCGGGTTCAGCGCCACGGCCTGCCGCAGCTCGACGACCGCCTCGTCGTAGCGGCCGGCATGCGCATGGAACGTGCCGAGGTTGGCGAGCCGCCGGTATTCGTGCTCACGGTCAGGTGCGGCGGCGAGCGCCTCGGCCTTCTTCGCCATCACCGCGACGGCCCGCTCGCGTTCGCCGACGCGCTCGAAGGCGACGGCGAGGTCGTCGAGCTCGGCGAGCGTCGGGTGAGGCTTGGCGCCGAGGCGGGCGATGCGTTCGCGGTAGTAGGCCTCGCCGTGGCGGTGCCAGCGTCCGGTCACCAGGTCGAACGCGTCCGGCAGCCCGCGCAGCTCGGTGTCGAGTGTGTCGCTGTCCCAGAGGCACGGCGCCATGAGGGCGGCGATCGTTCCGAGCAGCAGAATTGCCTTCATCGCTCCAGAATAGACGCCGTCTGCGGGAACGGCGATGGGGGGGCGCAACCTGCGCGTGGCACCTCTCGAGCGCAGCACGTGCGGCTCGACGGCCACGTTCGTCGCATCATGCTGCGTCGCCTCGACTCGCTCCGCGGCGCCAATCGCTGCGGCGGCATTTCCGATCGGCACGGCTACCCACATCCATCCCTTCCTGCAATGCTATCGATTCCAGCCGCAGCTCCGGCGGCCCGCGGATCTATGCGCCAGCACAGCCACGCACCAGCTCAGCCACAACCACGAGCACGGTTGCAGGCTGAGCCGGCAAGGCAATCCGCTCCCCACGCCGAGCCGTTGGCCCGCGAGCGACAGCGGCTCGCCGCACGCGGGCCCGGGCTGCTCGCACCGGCACCCTCGCGCGCCTTCGAAGAACCGTTGCCGCCCGACATCGCCGCGACGATGCGGTCCCGCTTCGGCCACGACTTCTCGCGGGTACGCGTCACCCGCAACGACACCGCCGTCGCCGCGGCCGGCGCCAGCGCGCTGACCGCCGGCGAGCGCATCCGCTTCGCTCCGCGCCAGTTTCGCCCCGACCATCCTCGCGGTATCGCCTTGATCGGCCATGAGCTCGCCCATGTCGTACAGCAGCGGCGCGGCCGCAGTCGAACCGGCCTATCGCCGCACACGCCCACTGCCGACGCCGAGCTCGAAGCCGAACGCGCCGGCCAGCGTGCCCGTCGCGGGCTTCCGACAGCGATCCAGCTCGCCGCCGCTGGTCCGCAGGCGCGCATGGGGATGGAGTTCCAGGGCAGCAACACGATCGAATACGGCTACGATCTCGCCTCCGCTTCGCCGCGGTGGGAACCGGCGCCGCGCAAGTCGGCCGAGTTCCACGGCCGCACGGGACCGCCGCACGTCAAGCTCGAGTCGGACAGCCGCGGCGACTTCGAGTTCGTGACCAATCCGTACGCCAGCCGTTCGGGGTTGTTGGGCGAGGTCGCCGAGGCCGTGCGTCTGACCAGGCACATCCTCAGCTGGACCCGGCTGCCGGGCGAACCGGAGCACGTCCGCCTGGCTCAGCGCCAGCACGGAACGGCAAGCGATGCGAACGCGCGCATCCACCGCGGCAGTCACTGGTCGACGATGGAACAGGTCAACGCCGACAAGGGTGCACCGGCCGCGGACGCCGTGCGCATGCATATCGAGGACGCGAGCTTCTGGGCCAATCCGCAGGTCACCGAAGGCGTCCGTCTGGAGGAGGTCGAAGGCTTCCTGGCGCAGAACCTCGACGCGATCGAACCGGCCGCCGGGCGCGCCGATGCGATCAGCGCCCGGGTCGATCGCGCCGTCGGTGACGCCGCGGTCGCGCGCGACTTCGCCGCCCTGCCCGAACTCGATCGGGCGCAGGTGCGCGGGTTCCTGGCGATCGTGACCGCACTGTTCCTGTTTGCCCGGCGTTACCAGCCCGGCAATCCGGTCATCAAGGAGTCGTTCTCGATCCTCCATCGCACCCGCGTCAGCGCCATGTACCGGGCGCTCGGCACCGCGGCGCGCGGCTTCGTGCAGCGTCGCGCGTTCGCCGGCGGATCACCGTTCCTGGCGGCGCTCGGCGCGACGCGGGGCGAACGGCTGTTCGAGCGCGGCTACGACACCCAGGCGACGGTTGATCGCCGCGCACGCCGTGGCGAACCGGTCGACGGCGATGCAGCGCGCGGCGGCATCCGCGGGCCGACGGTCGGCGGCTGGTTCGACAGCATCGCGAACGCCCGGGAAGGTGTCGGCGATGCGATGTCACCGCTGCAGTTCGGCACCAGGTCGATGGGTCGCTTCGGCATGGACGCGGCACCCGACGGCACGGACAGCCTCGTCGTGATCGAGGTCAGGAACTGGGGACGGCGGCTGAGCCGGATGTACGAGGACGCGTTGCGTCACAACCTGCGTGCACAGCTGTCGGGGCAGTGGCATCCAGGCGATCCCGTGCCGAACAGCATCCCTGCGACCCAATGGCAAGCGTGGGCGATCGGACGACTGCGCGCCGCCGATGCCGCTGGCCGTGGCAGCAACTTCACGCCTTGATCGTCCGCCGCGCGCTCGAGGCCGGAGAACGGTACCGGACGAGCACCGCATCACCGCACCTTCGCGATCAGGCAGTCGATGCCGAAGTAGTAGTGCGGCGCCTCGCTGTCCTTGGCGTGACCGGTCACGGTGAAGCGCAGCTCGACCGGCCGCGACAGATCGCGCTCGCCGAGATCGAGCTCGCGGATCCGGATCCTGCGATCGGGCCCGCCCCAGGTGTCGATGTCGGCCGCGACCGGCTCGCCGTTCCAGTCGACGCGCAGCACGCCGTAGTCGCGGCTCGTCGTCAGGCGCAGCACCACGGCAGTCCTATCTGCACCGGTCGCCGGCACGCGAAACGTCACCTGCTGGCCTGTGGCCGTCGCCTTGACCCAACGCTGGTGACCCGCACTCCAACCGGCGCCGAGGTGCTGGACCTCGACGTCGACGCCATCGCTGACCTGCACGATGTCCCACAGTTCGGCCTCGCTGGCACCGGGCAGCTTCGGCTCCGGCGGCGGCAGCGGCTCGAGCCCGACGAGGTCGATGCCGACCCGGCCGCCCTCGGGGCAGACGACGGTGAGCACGTGCTCGCCGGCGACGAGATCGACGTCGCCGAACACCAGATCCTCGAAGCGCTGGCCGTGGACGCAGCCGAGCTCGTGCGTCGTGCTGCCGCGGATCGCGCGCACCGTGCCGTCGACCTCGCAGCGCACCGCCGGCGCATCGGGCCGTTGCTGACAGCAGAGCCGCAGCCGATAGCGACCATCGGCAGCGACCGTGAACGGCAGCTCGAGGCGACCGCCGGCCGGCGCCTGCCACGACAGGATCGCGCCGCTGCGGGTCCAGGCGTTCGGCTGCTGCGCAGCCACCTCGCCGTCGATCGCGCGATAGCCGCCGGGCACCACACCCGGCCGCCAGGTGCGGCTGGTGGCACCGGCATTGGTGCCGAGATCATCGGGCTGCCACGGCGACAGCGGCGGCACGACGAGTTCGGCCGGCTGCGGCCGGCGATGGTCGGTGAGCACGCCGGGGCGGGCGTAGAACCAGGTGATGCGGCCGTAGCTCAGCGGTTCGACCGCACGGTGCGTCCACAGCTCCATCGACAACGCGAGGCTGCCGTCGAACGGCAGGTCGTCGATGATCTGGAAGCGGTGGTTGGCGACGTAGCCGCAGTTGCCCGGTCCGCTGCAGATCGGCTGGCCGCAGTACGGGTGCGCGAAGTAGCGCCAGTGCGACCACGAGTAGTTGAAATAGTCCTCGGTGCCGGTGCCGAAGGTGTCGACGCGGCCGTCGACGGCGAAGCGCTCGTCGCCCTCGCCCCACCAGTTGCTGCGCCACGCCGGCTGCATCGGCGGGTTCACGATCTGGCAGCCGACGCCCACCAGGCGCCCGCTGCCGACGGCGGTCAGATACGGCAGGTCGATCGGCGCCTTGCCGGCGCGCGCCGCCAGCTCGTGATCGACGCGCCAGCGGGCGTGGAAGTAGAGCCCGTCGTCGCCGAAGCCGCCATCGAGTCGGGCGTGGCGACACCGCATCGTGCCGGTCAGGTTCAGACCGCTGTGGTTGTGCAGCTCGAGACGCCAGCTGCTGCGGTACGGCATCACCCAGCGCGCCACCAGCGTGCCGTCGGTCTCGACGTCGATCGGCAGGCTGTGATGCGGCGTGATGCCCGGCGCCGAAGCGAAGAAGTCGCCGAGCGGCGCCTCGACCTGCGGCACCGAGGCGTCGTCGCAGGTGATGCTGAGCAGCACGCCGCGCAGCGCCCGGATCGGATCGGCGGTGTCGAGTCGCAGTGCGAGTTCGCGGCAGGCGGTGGGGGCCTCGACGTCGTGCCGATGCGCGAAGACGCCATCGACCGGCAGCTCGATCGCGGCGGTGACGTTCGTCGTGTCGGCCTCGGCGCCTTCCGGCCGCGACCTCATGGTCGCGATCGTCGCGGCGTCGAAGCTCTGCACGACCGCGCCGGCGTCGTAGCGCCTGACCTGGAGCTGGTAGAAGTGCAGCTCTGAGATGCGGCCGGTCCAGGTGATGCGCAGCCGCTTGGCAAACGGGATCGGCAGGTAGTCGGCGTCCTGCTGCGGTTCGAGCGCGGCGCGGATGCCGGCATCGGCGATGGCTGCGGGTTGCGGCAGCAGATGCGCCGTGCGCCTGGCGAAGAAGTCGTAGCCCTTGCCGACGAACAGCGGCGCGTCGCTGCCGTCGAGCCAGACGCGCAGCTCGCCGTCCATGCCGGCCGACCAGCCGCGGACGATGGCGCCGGGCCCGTCGAGATCGCAGACCAGGAACTCGCCGATGCCGTTGGCGCCCGGTACGCGCACGACGCCGGCGAAACCGGGCATCGGTTCCTGACCGAAGCCGTCGGCGTTGGCGAACCAGCCCGGGCGATCGGGATCCAGCGTGCGCCGGTCCGAGCTCGAGAACTGCACCGTGCGGTAGCGCGGCCGCGGCAGGCGCATGAGACGATCGAGGTCGACGAGTTCCTCGAGCAGCGAAGTCGTCGTCACCGGCAGCGTCGCCGGCTGCTGCCCGCGTGCCGTGGCGACGGCGAGGACCGGGAACACGACGGCGAGGACGCGAACGCGGACGAGGGGTCGCATGCCGCGGTTGTACCGCCGTGGAGTCACGTCTCCTACTTCAGCAGCAGCGGAACGAGCAGGCTGGCCGCGATCGTCACCAGCACGATACTCAGCAGATTGAACCACAACCCGGCGCGCACCATCTGCGGGATCGAGACGTAGCCCGAGGCGAACACGATCGCGTTCGGCGGCGTCGCCACCGGCAGCATGAAGGCCATCGACACCGCCAGCGCCGCGGTCGCCATCAGCTGCAGCGGCGCCAGGCCGAGGCCGGCGGCGGCGCCGGCCATGATCGGCATCGCCATCGTCGCCGTGGCGAAGTTCGAGGTCACCTCGGTGAGGAACACGAACAGCGCCGCGACCGCGCCCATGATCAGCCACGGCGGCAGCACGTCGAGCGCCGAGACGCTGTCGCCGATCCAATGTGCGAGCCCGGTGTCCTGCATCGCCCGCGCCATCGACAGCCCACCGCCGAACAGCACGATCACACCCCACGGGATCCGGTTGGCGGTCGCCCAGTCGAGCGCGAATTCGAAGCGGCGCCAGCTCAGCGGGATCACGAACAAAGCGACGGCCGCGGCCATCGCGATGGTCGAGTCCTTGACCGCGGGCAGGAACGTCTGGATTCCCGGGATCGTGAGGCCGCCGATGTGCTTCGGCTCGCGCAGCACCCAGGCCAGTGCGGCGGCGACGAACACCACGGCGACGAGGATCTCGGCGCGCGACATCGGACCGAGGTGCCGGCGTTCGGTCGCCAAGAGCTCGTGGGCATCGCCGCGCAGCGTGCCGGGCGGATACAGCCAGCGCGTCAGGATCAACCATCCCAGCGGCAGCATCACGACCGCCACCGGCACCCCGACCAGCATCCAGTCGAGGAAGCCGATGCTCACACCGAGGGTCTCGAGTGCCGTCGCCGCGAGCACGGCGTTGGGCGGCGTGCCGATCAACGTCGTGATGCCGCCGATGGTCGCGGCGTAGGCGATGCCGAGCATCAGGCAGATGCCGAGCTCGAACGGCCCCTGCTGGTCCTGCGGCCGGAACAGCAGCGCGATCGCCATGCCGATCGGATACATCATCGCCGTCGTCGCCGTGTTCGAGA
>JAGQRA010000670.1 GCA_020425885.1 Planctomycetota bacterium
GCCCGGCATGGCAGCCAGGCGACGGATCGTCGCCGAGCCGATGAGGCCCGGACCGGAACCGGAGCCGAACGTCGCGCTGGTCAGGTGATCGAGCGCCATCGCATCCAGATCGCGGGCCAGCTCATCCGCGACCGGCGCCTGTTCGGCGTGCCAGCGCGGCGTCCGTTCCGGGATACCGGCCAACAGCAGCTCGGCGGCCAGGGCATCGGTGGCACCGCTGATCACCGGCGAACCGATGCTGACGGCGGCCGGGGTCGCGTTCGTGATCGGCGGCGCGACGCGCGAACCGTTGCATGCGGTCAGGAGCGCGCAGGCGCCGAACCACGCCATTCCATGGTTGCGTGACATTGGCAGCGAGTTCGAGTGAGCGGGGAGCGAGCGCCGCGGCGCGTCACTGTAGCAAAGCGACCATGCCGTTGCTGAGGATGAAGCCGGCGGGATTGCTGGCGATGGCGGCGGCCTGCGAGGTCAGCATCACGCCCGGGAAGCCGGGCGGGATCGCGATGTTGGCCGCGCCGCTGCCGGTCGCGCTCAGGAAGACCAGGCTGTGGGTCACGACGAGTCCGCCGAACGGCAGGTGCATCGGGCACGGCGGACCGATCGGCACCCCCGTGCGACTGAAGGTCAGCGACATCAGGTTGGCGGCGAGCGCGTTGGCCGGACCGTTGGCCATCGTGAGCTGCAGGGTCGTGCCTCCGATCGGCGCCGCACTCCACGAATGCGTGAACGGCTGGCCGCCGACCAGGCAGCCCTGACCGATGGCGCCGGCCTCGCCGTTGGTCAGGTAGGTGATCTGCAGCACCGGCGGCGAGCCGAGCAGGTTCTCACGCGAGTCGAGCCGCACCGCCGAACCGCTCACGATCTCATCGGTCTTCAGCAGCCAGCCGAAGTTCTGCGCCGGCGAGTCGAGGAACGACTGCACGTCGGCGATCAGGTTCGCCGACAACGCCGAGGTCGCCGAGCCGGTCGGCGGCGTCGCGATGACGAAGCTCGCCGTCGCCGCGAAGTCGCCGCCGACGTTGTTCCATTGGCTGCCCGGGAAGAACGTATGCACCCAGGTGGCGTCGGTGGGCGTCGAGTTGGCGCCGCCGCCGCCGCCGCTGGTCGCGGCGGGCGCCGACGTCCCCTCGCCCCAGTCCTGCGTCAGGCGGTGGGCCCGGATGCTCGTCGGCGGCGTCAGGCTCGACTGCGCCACCATTACGGTCAACGACGCATCGAGGATCAGGGCGCCGGCCGGAACCGCGGCCGCAACGTCGAAGTGGAGCACCGCGCGACGGAGCTGGTCACTGAACTGGTTGGTCTTGCCGACATAGAGCCCGAGGCCGGCGCCGGCGCTGAGCGCACCTGTCGGGTTCTCGAACAGGGTGTTGTCTTTCGAACATGGCACGGCGACCGTGGTCTGCGCGGCCAGATGTCCCGAAAGAGCGGTAGCGAGGAGAGTTGCAACGAGAGGTGATGACTTCATGGGGACTGCGGAGAAGAGTGACAGGACGGGGGGTGTGCGCTGATAAGGGCCAGGGCAACTTCCGTTCCCGAGCCCGCCGGCGAATGCGGCGCGGGGTGCGATGGTGCGCCGGGGCTCACGGCGATCGCCGGTCGGGAGGTTCACTGCGATCGCGTTCGGCCTTGCGGCACCGACACCGCGCTCGTGAAACCACCTACCGCGTCGCTCGCGAACGGTAGAACGAACACCGGCTGCGTGAGGGCCGAGCAGACCGCGTTGCTGCTGCCCAGACAGTTGCCGACGATCGGCGGCCACGAGCCCCGATACCATGCAGTGCGAAAGGCGCGGACCCGAGCCGCCAGCCCCGACTACGGAGCGATCGTCTTCGAGTCGACGTTGGTCGACAGCAGCCCACCGCTGGCATCCATGATGACGCCCTGGCCGTAGACGCGCAGGCCGATCAACGACGGCACGTTCGGGATGTCGAGGTCGGTCTTGAACTCGCCGGCACCGTTGAGCGTGCCGATGCCCTGCACGATGGCCGACGTCGGTTGCAGCTGGAACGCGACGTCGCGGAACGGGACGGCGAAGCCGTTGCCGAGCGAAACGACGTTGAGCGCCAGCTCGCCGGGGTTGCCCATCGAGTTGAGGCGGAAGCGATTGCCGATCGAGCCGTTGCCGGTCAGGGCGAACGAATCGGTCGTCACCTGGATCGCGGTGACGTTGACGTTGGTGCCGTCCCAGGTGCCGTGGATGTGAACGTACTGGTTGTGGTACTGGCCGAGTGAGATCGTCGAGCTGACGAGCGGCGTGCCGGTGAACTTGATCACGTGGCCGAAGCCGGGGCAGTAGTAGCAGCCGGCGGCGCTGCCGTCGGTGACCTCGCAGCGGAGCTGCACGGGAACCTGCGCCGGCAAGGCGGAGACGGCGATGGTGGCAACGGCGGCGAAGGCGAAGAGGTTGGTGGAGAAGGTCGACATCAGTGGATCTCTGCGGAAAGGAAGTGCGGCCGACGCGATGTGCGACGCCGCGATCGACGAAGGCAACCGCCATGCCACCGTCACCGGGTTCGGCGCACCGGGGCTTCCGCCCGCTTTGGGCACACATTGCCGAGCGCGATCGCGGCCGATGTCAGCAATCCGGGCAAGACGATCGCGTCGGCGCGCGGGCCGACTGCCCTGCGCGGTTTCACCGCGATCCGCGGAATCGGCCGACTTGTCGCGCCGAACCATCGCCTGTCGAATGTCGCA
>JAGQRA010000671.1 GCA_020425885.1 Planctomycetota bacterium
CACGAGGTCTCGAGCTGCACGCCGAGCCACGCGCGCTGCAGGATCTCGCCCTGCTTCATGCGTTCGATCAACGGTGCGATGTCGGCGATGGTCGTCGCGAACCCGATACCGGAGTCGTACCACTCGACGCCGGCGTTGCGACCCGATGGCGACAGCGGCACCGCGATGCCCAGCACCGCACCATGGACGTCGACGACCGCGCCGCCGTAGTTGGCCGGCGAGGTGTAGGCGTCGATCTGCAATGCACGGCCGAACTGGCGCCGCTTGGCGCTGACGATGCCGATATGCACGGTCGGTCCCTCGCTGGCGAATGTGCGACCGAGCGCGAACGCCCATTGCCCGACCCTGACCTCGCCCGGGTCGACGAAGGTCGGCACCGGCAGGTTCTCGGCTTCGATCTTGACCAACGCGATGCCGCGGCTGGTGTCCTCGCCGGCGCGTTCGGCGTGAAACGTGCCGCGACCCGGGACGTTGATCAGGATCGTCGTCGGATCGAGATTGAGGGCGAAGCGCGACACCATGATCCAGCCGTCGGCGGAGAGGATGATCCCCGACGTCTTGCCCTGCGTCTGCTGGAAGCCGGGCGCGGTCAACGGCAGCTTCTTCTTGTCCTTCTTGTCCTCGTCGTCGTCCTTCTGATCCGGCTTGTCGGGCATCGGTGCTGGCGTCGGCGGATCTGGTTGCTCCTCGCCTTCAGCCGGCTTCGGCGTGTCCGGCACCGGCTTCGGATCGGGAATCGGCTTCGGCTTCGGCGGTCGCGGTTTCGGCGGCGCCTCACCGTCGGTCGGCCCGTCCTTGCCCATGTTGCGCCGCGTGCCACCGAAGGTCTCGACCGTGACGACGAACGGAGCGGCCTCGGCGAGAGCTCGCTGCATCACGGGCTCGAGCCGGATGAACTCCTCCGGATCGACGGCTCCCTGGGCCATGAGACCGCCGCCGAACGGGCCGGTGGCGAGCACGAACAACGCGATGGGCCTCACTTCTTCGCCTCCTCGGCCTTCGGATCGCGCGCGAGCTTCAGCTCGCCGTTCTTGATCGTCGTGCCTCGCTTCCACGTCAGCTGCACCGAGTCGCCGGCGGCGTACTTCTCGAGCACCTCGCGATACTCCTTGCAGCTGCGAATCGAATAGTCGTCGATGCGGACGACGAGATCGTCGGGCCGCAGGCCGAGCTGTTCGGCCGGTGAGCCGCGCACGACCCGATCGACGTAGGCCGGCGGCGAACGGCGCCCGGCCTTGTCGAACAGCACCATGCCGGTCCACGCCGGCACCTTCTCGACGACCTCCTCGACCCGGCGCTTGCCGAGGATGTGGTCCTCGAGGTACGGCAGCACGTCGCGAACCGGGATCACCGCCGACAGCATGGTGTTGGTCTCCTTGCTGTCGAGCAGGCGGGCGTTGATGCCGAGCCAGCGGCCGTCGAGGGTGAACAGCGCGCCGCCGTAGTGGCCGGGGTTGTTGCAGGCGTCGGTGAGGATCAGCTCGCCGTCGTACTTGACGTCCTGCAGGCGATAGCGCAACGCGGTGTCCGCCTTGCCGACGACGACGCCGAACGTCGCGCTGAGCTTCTCGGAGAACTCGGCGAGACGGAAGCAGTTGCCGACCGAGACCACGAACTGACCGGTGCGGTAGCGGGCCCCCTCCTCGTCGGGGGGCCACAGCGCCTGCAGCTCACCGTTGACGAGCGTCGGGTCGATCTTGAGCAGACGCACTCCGAGTCCCGGATCCTCGGGCAGCACCTTGGCGCGATGCACGGAACCGTCGTAGAGCACGACGCGGGTGCGGTCCTGCTGGATCAGGATCTGATCGAGCGTCAGGATGTGACCCTGCTTGCTGACGATGATGCCGGTGGCATAGCTCGTGATGCCGCGGATCCCCGAGGCGCCGTGCACCTTGACCAGGCTCGGCTGCACCTTGGCGATGACCCGCTCGACCGGGGTCTGGGGCTTGCGTTCGTCGAACGAGTAGGCGGCGCCGAAGTCCTCGGTCTGGGCCGGGATCGTGGCGATGCCGGCCGTGACGGCGGCCACGGCGATGAGGATGGTCTTCATGGCTTCCTCGCGAACCAGGACTCGTCATGCTCGACGGTGGCCGTGGCGACGGACCAACCGGGCTGCAGCTCGCCATCGGCGACGAAGTAGAACTGCGCGGGGTGGATGTGGTACTCGACCCGTTTGCGTCCGATCGGGTCGCGGAAGGCGCAGCCGAGCGGCCTGCCGTCGAGCGTCAGCCAGGCCTCGCAATCGCCGTCGCCGGGCAGCGCGAAGCGATAACCGGCAATGCCGTGGACGTGGACGCCACCGCGCAGCAGCGCATCGCGCAACCGCTCGCCGATGGTGCGGCCGTTCCAGAGGAACGGATTGCTGCGCAGCTCCCGGTCGAGGCGGGCGCGCTCTTCGACCGCCAGCGAACGGATCTGGCCGCCTTCCCTCGCGAAGCTCTCGCTCGCTCCGGCCTGCACCAACGTCCGCTCGCCGAGTTGCAGCTGCAGGCGGGTGCCGTCGCTGCGGGCGGTGTAGCCGTCGCTGCCGTCCCCGCCGCCGGCCGCAGCGAGCGTGAACGTCCGTCCCGATGGCTCGTCGGCGCCGAACTGCCACCGCGCCATGATGGCGCGGGCCGCGAGGCGTCGGTCGCTGCGGCTGGCCATGCGCGCATCGGCGCCGTGACCGTCCTTGCTCGAACCGGTGTCGAGGTAGGCCATGCGCAAGGTGACGCGGCGCTCGTCGCCGAACGCATTCTCGCCCTGGGCCGGGCGGTAGCCGAGCGACACCCAGGTGAAGGCCGGCAGCACGCCGATCAGCGTCGCCAGCTGATTGGCCGAGCGCACGTCACTGCCGTTGAACCAGGTGATCTCGTCGCCGATCGAGACGCCGGCATCGGCGACGATCGCGTCGCGGAACATCTGCTGCACGTAGACGCCGCGCCGGCGTTCGTCGCCGGTCCCCGAGTTCATGAACCAGGCGCTCATGTCGAGGGTGCCATGCTCGGCGTGACGGCCGGCCATGAGGTCGCCGAGGAAGTTCTTGATCTGATTGCTCGCGATGGCGAAGCCGACGCCGACATTGACGCGACCGCGATCGCCGATCGAGATGCGGCCGTTGATGCCGACGACCTGACCGGCCTCGTTGAACAGGGGTCCGCCGGAGTTGCCCGGATTGACCGGCGCGTCGACCTGGATGCAGTCGGGATAGACCAGCATGCGCTGGCCGCTGCCTTCCTGGTAACGGTGGGTGCCGGAGACGATGCCGAACGTGACCGTCGGCGTGAAGTCGGTGGCCAGCAGGAACGGGTTGCCCATGGCGAACACGGTCTCGCCGGCGAGCAGCGCGTCGCTGTCGCCGAAATCACAGTACGGCCAGGTCTGCCCCGGCGCCTTGGGCACCAGCCGCAGCACCGCGAGGTCGCTGCCAGGGTCGATGCCGAGGACGATGCCCTCGTAGAGCTTGCCGTCGGGCATGCCGACCTTCTTCGGCTTGTAGAGATCGGTGCCGCTCGGCCAGTTCTCGTCGCACCACGAGTCCTTCCAGGCCTTGGTGAATTCGGCCACCGCGGCCGCGTCGGCGTCGGGATGCTCGGTGCGCCACTTCGCGAGATCGGCCGCCGGCGGTTCGGGCGCATCGGGCAGGTGATAGTCGTCGTCAGCCTTGCCGACGACGTGGAAGTTGGTCAGCACGAAGCCGGCCGGGTCGAAGACGACACCGCTGCCGCCGCCCGGCGAGTCCATCGCCATCACCGAACAGACCGCGGCGGCGCAGCGCTCGATCACGGCGGTGCGACGTCGTTCGCTGGCCAAGACCGCGGCGAGGTCAGGATCCTGCGCGGCGCAGAGTGCAGCAGCCAAGGCGAGCATCATGTCGAGGTCCGGGGGTCAGTCGTGAGCGGCACGGCACGCGCGCGCAGCCGGCAGCAGCGGCACGAGGATAGCAGGGAAGGAAAACGGGGCCGCGATCGCCCCGGATCGTGCAACCCCACGTTCCACTGCGCCCGGCAAGTCGTCAAGCGACCGATCATCGGATGACGGCCACGTCGAAGCCGGTGAGGTGTGCCTGACCGCGATCATGCTCGACCAGCGACTGTACCGAGAGCTCGATCCCGCGCAGTGCGGGCAAGGCCGGGATCAGGAAGCGGTCGACGTGGACCCCGGCGCTCGCCGGCACCAGCCCGATCGAGAACAGATACGGGGCGCCGAGGTCGAGCCACAACCCGCCGAGCCCGGGAATCGACAGCGGTTGCGGCAGGCGTGAGAGCCCGATCCCCAGCAGGGCCGGGTGATCGAGCGTCGCGTAGCCGGGCGTGCTCCAGACCTCGACGCTCCAGAGGCTGCCGATCACGGCGTCACCGCACACGACCTGCCGATGCCGATTGCGCAGCAGATAAGGGTCGGGGGCCAGGGTCTGGTAGACCAGCAGGTCCCGATCGGCATCGCCATCGACGTCGACGGCCAGCAGCGCCGGCAGCGTCGTCGTGACCGTCGGCAGCCGCTGGTTCGCAGCGGTGAAGACGCCCGTGCCGTCGTTCAGCGCCAGGGTCAGGTTGCCGGCGATGCCGTTGCGAAACAGATCCAGGTCGCCGTCGCCGTCGATGTCGGTCAGCTCCGCCGCCATCGTTCCCGTCGATGGCAGGCTGGCGTAGATGGTGAACGTGCCGGCGTTGTTGCGCAGCAGGAGGTCCGCCGGTCCCTGCGCCCTGGCGACGAACAGATCGGGGTCGCCGTCGCCGTCGACATCACCGAAGGTCGGCGTCGCCGCGCCTTGACCGGGCAGCGCCGGCACCTGGGTCGCGGTCACATCGGTGAACACCATGCCACCGTCGTTGCGATAGAGGCGAACCGCGGCGACCTCGCCGAAGGCGAAGTCGACGTCGCCATCCGCATCGATGTCGGCGGCGACGGGTCGATTGGCGGCGAAGACCGAGAACGGGAAGCTCGCCGTGAACACGCCGGCGCCGTTGTTCGTGAGCAAGGCGCTGACGCCGCCGAGCAGCGTGCTGTGCAGCGACACGAGATCGGTATCGCCGTCGCCGTCGAAGTCCGCAGCGATGGCCCCGAGGCAGTGGCTCGCCGCCGCCGGGATGTTGCCGCTGACGTCGGCGAACCGCCCGCTGCCATCGTTCTCGAACAGCAGCGAATGGCCGACACCGGAGGTGGAACCGATGAACAGGTCCAGATCCCCGTCGCCTTCCATGTCGATGGTGACCAGGCCCGGCGCGACGAACGAGTTGCCGAACGCCGTGACCGGCACGTTGCCGCTGGTGGCATCGGTGAAGACGCCGCGACCGTCGTTGCGCAGCAGCAGGTACGGCCTTGCCGGCAAGGTGGCGAGGGTTGCTCCGAACAGGTCGGCATCACCATCGCCATCGAGGTCACCGGCGATGATCTTGTTGAAGATGCTCGATAGTCCCGGGGCGAGCAGCGGGGAGCTCTCGAACTGGGTCTGCGCCGGCAGGCGATACGCCAACGCCGATAGCAGCACCGCCGCCATCGAACCCGGCCGAAGGAGTCTGTGGGGTGGGGTCACCTGCGCAGGACGCGGGCGTTCGCAAACGCGCAGTAGTCGCCGAGATCGTAGTTCTTGCCGAAGTCGACCTCGATCGCGAGCTGCTGACACTTGTTCAGCTCGATGGCAACGGGCTCGGCCGGCAGACCGCGCGTTCGTGGCGTCGATTCGTAGACGAGGTTGCCGTCGACGAGCACGCGGAACACGGCGTGCGCCTGCGGGCCGCCGCGGTCGTCGATGCCGATCATCGCCTGGAACGTGTCGTAGCTGCCGCCGAGGTCGTAGGTCAATCGGGTGCGCGGCACCATGCCGACGCCGCGACTCCAGGTCTCGCCGCCGAGCACGAAACCGGGACCGGCCAGCGAACGGTCCTTGGTCCACGGCCAGACGCGATCGAAGGCCGGGGTCTGCGTGACGGCAGGCGTGAGGTCGGACAGCCACCGCAGCCGATCGCTGGCGACGGTGAGCCGGGCGATGCGCGCCGCGGGAGCCGACACCTCGCAGCCTTCGTCGAGGCGGAGCCGCACGGCGGTATCGAGGCCGAGCAGTTTGCCCTCGAGATGGTCGCCGCTGTCGAAATCGAGCGCGACCCTGGGTGCCGGCTGCGGATCCATCGCAAAGCCGGTGTTGTTGCCGAACACGATCGCGACCAGCCCGTCGAGTTCGAAGTCGTGCTGCTTGCCGCGCAGATCGAACACGATCGCGTCGGGTCGCATGCCGTTGACGGTGACCTGGAAACGATGCTGCTTGCCGTCCTTCTGGACCCAGATCATGTCGGTGTTGTCGGCCGGGTCCTGCAGATCGGCGCCGAACGAGCCCGGCTGCTGCCGGTCGGGTCCACCGTGCCGCAGCGCGCGCAAGGTCGTGATCGGCAGTTCGATCGTGACGCCGAGCGCGAGGTCGGCGGCGATCCTGGCCGGCCGACCGTCGGCGCCGGGCACGCCGCGCAGCGCGAGCGCGCCGAACTCCTGACCCGATCGCAGCCACAGGTGATGCGGCGTCCGCTGGGCCTTGGCCGCCGCCGACCCGGCGGTGAAGGTGGCGACCTCCTCGAGGTCGATGACGACCGCTTCGCCGGCGCCGGCCACGGTCACCTTGCCGTCTTCGGCGATCGAGACCGTGCCCTTCACCTCGCGGCCCTCGATCGTCGTCACGCTGCCGATCGCGCCTTCTTGGGCAACGACCGGCGCGCAGAGCAACACCGCCAAGGCTGCTGGGCCACGCATCG
>JAGQRA010000089.1 GCA_020425885.1 Planctomycetota bacterium
CTCCTCGAGAAGAACACCGGCGAGTTCGTGCTCCTCGGTTGCTCGCAGCCCGAAGCGACCGGCCAGCGCCCGCGCACGCCGGGCCGCAGCTGCCGAGCGCCGGTCACGGTGCGGATCGGACTCGTGTAGTTCCATGATGGCAGACCGGTCGCGGCGGTCGTGTTGGCGAACGACACCGTCCTGCTTCGCGAACCCGCCTGCGTGAGGTCGGTGCTGCCCGGCAGTTCGAGCGTGAACGTGTAGCCCATGCTGACGCCGGCGAAATACGTCCCGTACAGGAACGTCGTCGTGTTGTAGTAGCAGGTCGCGTTCGCCGAACCCTCGAAGTAGAGATCGATCGACTGGAGCTCGCCGTAGGACGGATTGAACTTCGGCAGCGAGAGCGTCACCGCACGCGTGTCGGTCCGGGTCTCGACCGCCGTCGCCGACTCGATCGGGAACGTGAAGCTCGCGACCGTCATGGTGCCCTCGCTCCACGTGCCGGTCCCGTAGGCCGGCACGTAGCGATAGGTCACATGAACGGCCGACGACGCCGAGCCGGCGAACTGGTAGTGGAAGTCGGCCTGTCCGGACACGCTCTGCAGGTAGCTCTGCGACATCGTGAACGCGACGGTGCCGGTGCCGATGTACGACGTCATGTCGATTCCAGTCATCCGGCGCGTGCCGCTGTTGGCCGGCACCGACGGCAGGGTGAGCAGGACCGATCCGGTGCCGGGCACCGACCGTGAGGCCGACCGGCTCGCGGACACGTCGAGCGTCGTGCTCCCCGGCACGACCAGCGATGTCTGCACCGACAGCGACGCGGTGCCGGTGCGGGACAGCGTGCTCGCGATCTCCTGACTGAGGGTCACGCCGGTCGCGGCGTTCGTCGTGTGCCTGACGTCCACCGATACCAGGGTGCCGATCGACGGGTCGAACTGCGGCAGCTGGAACGTCGCGGTGCGCGTATCCGTTCGGCTGTGTGCGACCGAGGTCTGGGACGCCGGAAACGACAGCGCGGCGGACACGGGGTCGGTGTGCGTCAGGGATTCCTGCGCGACTGCGGCGTCGAACGAGAGCAGGGCCGCCAGGACCGTCACGACGGTGGCTGGTCGGCAGGACGAGGACGGAAGGTAGATGTTCATGGCTCGGGCAATCGGAGAGAGGGAACCGCCGGCGACGTGCCGGGGCTCTCATGGCTCGACGTCAGCCAGGCCGGACGGGGGCAAGAATGGCCCGAGAAAACGGGCCGGCTGCGTCCCGGATCGAGGCCAGTTCCGAATGCCCGTGGGTTGCCGGATCACGGGCACCGGCGCCGGTGGCCCGATCTACCCGTGCAGGTGAGTCACGCTATTCACTGCTGTCGGACGCCGGCAGCGGCTGCGGCAGGCCCAACAGCGACTGCACCAACTGCACCGCCTGACTGCCGGTGATCGAGCCGCCCTCGAGCGCGTCGAGGATCTCCTCCTTCTCGCGGTGCGCCGCTTCGATCTCGGCGCGCAACGTGGCGATGCTGTCGTCGAGCAACCGTCGGACCTTCGGGTACGAACACGACAACGCCTTCTGGGTCTGCGTCAGACTGCCGCTGCCGAGCAGGAACGCGTCGACGAAGCGCGCCTGTTCTTCCGGCAGGCGGGCGACGAGCGGGATCGACAGCTGCCCGCTGACGGTCGTGCCGCATCGCCAGCAGCGCTCGCCACCGACAGCGATGCTCGGCCGAGATAAGGCCGGCACGCTCGCCGGGCCTTGATCGCGCACAGTTCGATCGCGGCGCTCCCTTCCCGGTGGAGGCCAGCACGGAACTCGAGGTTGATCCGCGCCAGCCCGGACGCTCGAGAACGGCATACCACACAATCCAGGCCCCCCCACTCACCGCCCGAGCGTCGACAGCACGCCGTTGCTGAGATCCCACGCCGCTGGCGACGTGGTCGGCGTGATCGCCACCTGGCTGGCCATGCGGGTGCCGAGCAGCGCCGACGCGTTGGGGACGCTGATCGCGAACTGTGCGGCGCCGCTGCCCACCGTCGCCGGCCCGACGAACGACGAGGTCGCCGGATCGATATGGAACCAGCAGCTGCCGATCGCCAGCTGCGGCTCCACCGGCGCCAGCCCGACGAACCACCAGGCGAAGGACCCCGACGCGATGTCAGTGCAATCGGCCAGTACCGAGGCACCCAGAACCGGATCGGCGACGGTGAGCCGCGGCGCCGAACGGCCGCCGGTGCACGCAGTGCCGAGCGGCGTCGTCGTGGCGCCGAGGTCGATCCCCCACAGCTCGAATCCCGTCGCGCCGTCATCGGCCGCGAACAGCATCGCGTTGCCGAAGGCGACGCCGACCGGCAGCGCCTGCAGCGCCGCCGGGTAGGCAACGGCGACCGTCGATGCCGGCGTGCCCGCCGTTCGATACAGGGTGGTGCCGAGCGTATTCTGGGCGAAGAACCAGGCGTAGCGCGACCCCGAGACCAACGGCCGGGAGACCGTGCCGGCCGCCGCACCGGGCATCGAATCGACGAGCATCATGGTGCCGGCGGCGGTGCCGTCGCTGACCCAGATCTCCTGCCCCGAGGCCGACGTCGTCGCCTGGAACAGGACGCGATCGCCGAACGCGACGAAGTCGCCGTAGCTGGCACCGGCGGAGCCGAGTTCGAGATCGAGCACCAGCCCGGTGCCGGCCGCGGTGCCGTCGGTCAGCCACAGCTCCTGCCCGTGGACGCCATCGTCGGCGCGGAACACGGCCGCGTGGCCGATCCGGGTGATGCCGCTCGGCGCGCTGTCGGCGGTGCCGGGGTTGATGTCGAGAACCTGCTGTGTGCCGAGCGGAGAGAGGTCGCTGATCCACAGCTCGCGGCCGGTCGCCGTCGTCGCGGCCGAGAACAGCAGGCGATCACCGAACGCGGCCAGCTCCGCGGGAGCCGACGCCAAGGGACCCGGCTCGACGTCGATCACGAAGCGGCCGCCGCCGTCATGGGCGACGAGCTCGCGGCCGGTCGCCGCCGTGTCCGCCGCAAAGCAGAGCCACTTGCCGAGCACGACGAGACCCGTCGGGCTCGAACCGGCAGCACCCGGCACCAGATCGAACAGCACGTTCGTCGAAGCCGCAGTGCCGTCGCTGACGAACGGCTCGCGGCCGGCCACCGGATCGTCGGCGACGAACGCCAGCCGGCCGTTCCAATCGACGGCTTCGGCGATGTTGGCGGCGGCGAGCCCGGGCGCGATGTCGCGCACGATCGCAGCCGTGCCGCTGCCGTCGAGCGCCCACAGCTCGCGGCCCCTGGTGCCGTCGTCCGCGGTGAAGAACACGTGCGGACCGGCGCGCGTGATCAGCTGCGGAATGCTGCCGGCGGGCCCCGGGGCGATGTCGGTGATCCTGATCGTGCCGGCGGTCGAACCATCGGTGGACCAGAGTTCGCGACCGGTCGCACCGTCGTCGGCCGTGAACAGGATCCGCGCGTAGTCGTTGGTCAGGTTTGCCGGCGCCGACGAGTTCGGCGTGCCCGAGCCGGTGGCGATGTCGATCAATTGCGTCGTTCCCGCGACCGTGCCGTCGGACCGCCACGGCTCGCGGCCGGTGACGCCGTCATCGGCGCCGAAGTAGACGCGCCCGCCGAGCTCGGCCATCGTGCTCAGGACCTGGCCGAAGGCGCTGCCGGTCGGATGGATGTCCCGCACCAACGCCGCCCCCGCGGTCGTCCCGAGCCACAGTTCCTTGCCGAGCGGTGACTGCGCCTGGAAGAACGCATCGTTGCCGCGCGCGGTGAACTGCTGCGGGTTCGACCAGGCGAGGCCCGGGGCGATGTCGGCGAGCTGCGTCGCCATGAAGTACGGCCAACGCGTGACGTACGACTCGCGGCCGAACACCGAGTTCGACGCCGAGAAGTAGAGGTTGCTGCCGGCGACGGTCAGATCGCGAGGGAACGAACTGCCCGCCCCCGCTTCGATCTGTCCGGCCATGGCGGTGCCGCCGGCGGTGCCATCGCTCCACCACAGCTCGTTGCCGGCGCCGATGTCGGTCGCGGCGAAGAAGACGCGGTTGTCATGGTAGGTGATGTAGGTCGGATTGCCGGACCCGGTGCCGTTGAGGTCGATGACCTGGCTCGTGCCGGCGAGCGTGCCGTCGGTGACGAACAGCTCCTGGCCGCCGCTCGTCGCCGTCGACGCCGAGAACACGACGCGGGCGCCCAAGTTGGGCAGCACCGCCGCGCACAGCCAGCGCGGATGGGTCGCGCCGAGCGGGTTGAAGTCGATGACGTGCGTGCCGGCGGTGGTGCCGTCGCTGATCCAGAGACGGCTGCCGCCGCCGTCGTTGGCGTCGAACACGACCTCGTTGCCGAGGGCGACCGCGTACTCCGTCAGCGAGCCTCCGGGGCCGATGCTGATGTCGCGGACGAGCGTGGTCGTCGCCGCGGTTCCCTGGCTGGTCCAGAGCTCCTTGCCGTTGCCGGGTGTGGTGCAGAAGAACACGACCCGGTTGCCGAGATCGACGATGTGCTCGGGGAAGCTGCCGGCCGTTCCCGGGTCGAGATCGGCGACCAGCCTGGTGCCGGCCGGCGTGCCGTCGCTGCGCCAGAGTTCGCGACCGGTGGCCGCTTCGCTGGCGGCGAACCAGAGCTCGTTACCGACCGGGGTCGCCCATTCGATCAGCGCCTCGCCGCCGACGAACGGCCGCAGCAGGTGGGTACCGGCGGCGGTGCCGTCGCTCGCGAACAGCGCCGGCCCGACCCCCGGGTCATCGGCCGAGAAGAACAGCTTGTTGCCGACCGTGACGAAGTTGCGGGCGTTCGACGACGGCACGTTGGCGAAGCCCGGCCGGATGTCGGCGACCAGCGCCGGGCCTTGCGGACAGAGGGTGAGGGCCGGCAGAAGCGCGGCGAACGAACAGCTGATCAGGCGGTATTGCATCGGTGCTCCGGGTGGTTGCCGCCAGGCGCGGCGGACCACCGGGAAGCGATGCGGCGCCCATCGAGCGCACAGTGTTTCCGCGGGACCGACGAATGCCCCGGACCTACGGGTCCGCCCGCCGTCGACCGCCGGCCGCAGCCCAGGCAGCGGCGCGTCGAGGCCATGTCGTCACGCTGGCTCCCGGACAGGGCAACGGCTCACTGCTGACGGGGCGTGTACGGACAAGGCGGACCTCGCGCGAGTCAGCGGGCCGGGGCGCACGGCGCCGTGACTCCGGCCGCGAGCATCGCCGACTGCAGGCCGGCGAGGTCGATCGGCTTGGCGACGAAGCCGTTCATGCCGGCCTGGTAGCAGCGTTGCTGATCCTCGGGGAGCACGTTGGCGGTGACGGCGATGATCGGGACCTCGCGGCCCGAGGCGCTGCCGCCGTCGCGAATCGCTCGCGTCGCGGCGTAGCCGTCCATCTCGGGCATGAAGCAGTCCATGAAGATCACGTCGTAGTCGAAGTCGGCCGCCATCGACACGCCCTCGCGACCGTTGCCGGCGACATCGACGCGGCAGCCGAACGACTCCAGCATCTTCCGCGCCACCAGCTGGTTCATGGCGTTGTCCTCGACCAGCAGCACGCGGATGCCTTGCTGGAGCTCGTGACCTGCTGCGGCACGCCCCTGGTAGTCGATTGCCTCGATCACCTCGGCGGCCTCGACGCAGGTCTCGAAGTCGATCTCCAACCAGAATGTCGAGCCCTCGCCGAGTCGGCTGCTGACGCCGATCGACCCACCCATCGCCTGCACGAGCTGGCGGCAGATCGTCAGCCCGAGCCCGGTGCCGCCGAACCGCCGCGTCGTCGACGTGTCGGCCTGGGCAAACGAGTCGAAGATCAGCTGCTGGGCGTCCTCCGCGATGCCGACGCCGGTGTCGCGCACTTCCAGGCGCAGCCGTGACCTGGCATCGTCCCGCGTCGGCTCGGATGCGCACGTGACGACGATGTCGATCACTCCCTGCTCGGTGAACTTGAGCGCGTTGCCCACCAGGTTGTGCACGATCTGCTTGAGGCGTCCGGCGTCACCGATCAGCGCATCGGGGACGGAGTCATCGACGGCGACGGACAGCTCGATGCCCTTGCGCCGCGCCACTGCCCGCTGCAGGTCGACGACGCGCTCGAGGCAGGTGCGCAACGCGAACGGTTCCCGATCGAGCACGAGCTTGCCGGCCTCGCTCTTCGCCAGATCGAGGATGTCGTTCAGGATCGACAGCAGGTGGTCACCCGACGAGTAGATCGCCCGGGCACATTCGTGTTCCTCGGCCGCGAGATCGGCCGTCTGCAGCATCTGCGCCAGCCCCAGCACGGCGTTCAGCGGCGTGCGGATCTCGTGGCTCATGACGGCGAGGAACTCGGATTTGCTCCGCACGGCGGCCTCGGCCGCGTCCCTCGCCTGGACGAGTTCCTCGCGCAGCCGGACCTGCTCGGTGATGTCGACCTGGGTGCCGACGAAACGGATCGGCTTGCCGTCGTCGTTCCAGCCCACGACCTTGCCACGCCCGAGGTGCGTGCGCCATGAGCCGTCGCGGTGCTTCAGGCGATGTTCGCAGGCGTACGTCGCCGACTTCCCGCTCAGGTAGTCCTCGACCGTCGCGGTCGCCACCGCCAGGTCATCGGGGTGCATGCGCGCGACCCACTCGGAGAAGTGGTTCGGGAATTCGTGATCCTCGAAGCCGAGCAGCCGCTTCCAGCCCGGAGAGAAGTAGACGTCGTTGGTGACGAGGTCCCAGTCCCAGACACCGTCGTCGGCGCCGGCGAGTGCCAGCCACCAGCGACGTTCGCGCTGTCGGAGTTGCTCCTCGCTCTCGCGCCTGGTGGTGATGTCCTGCACGACGCCGAACAGCTGCGACGGGATGCCGTCGCGGCAGTCGAGGTCACCCATCACGCGCACCCAGATCGCGCGATCGGTCGCCGTCCTCGCCTGCAGCTCGAGATCGACGGTCTCGCCGGTCTGCTGCAGCAGCTCGAGTGCGGCTACCAGCTCCCCTCGGCTTTCCGGCAGATAGAAGTCGAGAGCCGCGTCGAGCGGCGGCGGCTCACCGATCGGCAGCCCGAAGATCCGGAAGACCTCGTCGGACCAGGTGACCGCGGACGTCGCGAGATCGAGTTCCCAGGCTCCGAGCTGGGTCAGCTTGCAGGCGCGCGCGAGCGTCTCCTCGATCCGACGCAGCCGCCGCGAGAGATCCTGGGGGCGATGGACCGCCTGGATCGAACCGAGCCACGCGACCGGTTGCCCGTCCTCGAATGCCGCTTCGCCGAGGAACCGCAACCCGCGCACTTCGCCGTCGCCTGGCAACGTCAGCATCTCGTCGAGTGGCGTGCCGTCGGCAAGCAGGCGAGCGAATGCCACCGCCAATCCGGATTGCTGATCGAGCCCGAGCGTGCCGAGCACCGTCTGCAGCGAAGTCGCGCCGGAACGATCCATGCCGATCAGGTCGCAGGCGATGTCACTGCAGACCAGCTTGCGGCTCGAGCGCTCCATCACCCAGCTGCCGATGCGTGCGCCGTCCTCGGCACGCGGCGCCCGACCGTTGGTCACCGGACCAGCGCGCGACCACGCATCCGATCGCGGTGAGCAGACGGGATCTCCTGCTGGCTTCGTCATGGCAATCCTGGGACGGGTTCCCGATCGGGTGAGCAGCCATCTCGACTTTACGGCCAGCCCTGATGCGAGACCGCCGGGCGGCCGTCGCTCACGACTCGTTGCACGCGCCGCGCCATGTTCGGCGGCGATGCTGCCACCGCGATCGACCTGCGACTGCAGGCATTCCCGGATACCACGAGTTAGGGGTCTGCCCCTACGACC
Organism: Planctomycetota bacterium; assembly: GCA_020425885.1. The sequence goes on from JAGQRA010000089.1 coordinate 7,728, forward strand.
TGATCGCTGCGCCTGACAGCGCGGGCAACCGCAACCGATAGGCCGGCTTTCGCGAACGGATGGGCACGAGGCGGGCGATCGCTTCGGCGCGTGCACGGCAACGCCCCCACTGGCCACTGCCGTGCGCACACGGCACAGTGACCGCAGCCATGCACCACCTTCTCATCGCCGGCCTCGTCGCGCTGACCTGCTGCCCGTCCCTGTGCGGTCAGGGCGACGCGACGCGGCGGCCGAACTTCCTGTTCATCATCGCCGACGACCAGTCGGCCTGCGACCTGCGCGTCTACGACCCGGGCAGCGAACTCGACACGCCCGCCATCGAGCGCCTGGCGGCCGAGGGCATGGTGCTCGACGGCGCCTACCACATGGGCTCGTGGTCGGGCGCGGTGTGCACGCCGTCGCGGCACATGGTGATGTCGGGCCGCACCGTCTGGCACCTGCCGCGCCGCGGCATCAAGGGCGAGCAACAGAACCCGAACTGCCCCGCCGACCTCGCCGAGCACACGCTGGCGGCGGTGTTCAACCGCGCCGGCTACGACACCATGCGGACCTGCAAGAAGGGCAACAGCTACGCCGCGGCCAACGCGCAGTTCACGGTCGTGCACGACCGGACCTGCCGCCAGGGCACCGCCGAGGAAGGCAGCGCGTGGCACGCCGAGCGCGTGCTTGACTACCTGGCCGAACGCGAGCGCACGCACGACCGCAACCCGTTCCTGATCTACTTCGGCTTCTCGCACCCGCACGACCCGCGCTGGACCACACCCGAACTCGGCGCCAAGTACGGCGCCGACAACCATTCGGTGCCCGAGGTGCCGAACCCGAAGTCACCGCGTCTGCCGGCGAACTGGCTGCCGCGCCACCCGTTCCCGCACGGTCACCCCGGCCTGCGCGACGAGGTCTCGGTGCAGAACGTCGGCGAGCGGCGCGATCCGCCGACGATCCGCAACGAGCGCGGCCGGCAGTTCGCCTGCAGCGAGAACATAGATCGCCAGGTCGCCCGCGTGCTCGACCGCCTGCAGGCCATGGGCGAGCTCGACGACACCTACGTGATCTACACCGCCGACCACGGCATGGCGATCGGGCGGCACGGCCTGCAGGGCAAGCAGAACCTCTACGAGCACACCTGGCGGGTGCCGTTCATCGTGCGCGGCCCCAGCATCGCCAGAGGCACGCGGGCGCAGGGCAACGTCTACCTGCTCGACGTTCTCGCCACGCTGTGCGACCTCGCCGGCATCACGCCGCCGGCGAGCAACGAGGGCAGGAGCTTCCGCGCCGTGCTCGAGGGCCGGCAGCAGACGATCCGCGACGTGCTCTACGGCGTCTACTGCGGCGGCACCAAGCCCGGCATGCGCGCCGTGCGCAAGGGTGACTGGAAGCTCATCGAATACGACGTGCTCGACGGCCAGGTGCACGAGACGCAGCTGTTCGACCTGGGTCGCAACCCGGACGAGTTCGTCGGCGAACACCGGCGCGGTGGAGCGCTCACCGACCTCGCCGAAGACCCGCGCCACGCCGACAAGCTCGCCGAGCTGCGCGCGCTGCTGGCGGCCGAGATGGCGCGGCTCGACGACCCGTATCGGCTCTGCAACCAGAGCCCGCGCACCGCGCCGAAGTAGGCGACGTGCTCCTTGCCGTCGTCGCGCCGGAGGTGCGAGGCAAGGCCCGGCGCGCGGTCGGCCACGCAGCGGGCGAGCGACGCTCAGAACCGGATCGTGTTCACCTGCCCAGCCTGCAACTGCACCGGCATGCGGCCGACCTCCACGCCGTGCTTCAGCAGTACCACGTTCCGCCCGTCTTCGCCGAGCGTCAGCACTTCGGACCGCCCGTCCAACAGTGCGAACCTGAAGCGCTGCGTGCGCGCGCCGCCCCGCATGATCACCAGCAGCATCGGGCGATCGGTCGCATCGAGCACCTGGATCTCGTCGGCGCGATCGGCAGGTGCGCCGACCTCCACCTGCAGATGCATCCTGCGTTCGACCTTCAGCTCGAAGGCCAGCGGATCGATGCCGGGCACGATCTCCCCATAGGCAACCAGGATCGTCTCGCCGCTGGCGGTCACCGTGACGCCCTCGGTCGGCACGTCTGCGAAGGCGAACTCCCCGGCCCGATCGGTCTGGACCGCCGCCGAGGACGCCCACTCGAACATGCTGCTGTCGGGGTGGCCGGGAATCCGTACCGAGAGCGCCGGCCGCGTCAGCTTCACCGTGATGCCGGCGAGCGGAGCGCCGTCGCGCGCGACGATGCGGCCGCGCAGCTCGGGGAACGTGGCCGCAGCCAGCTGCAGGTCCACGCCGTTGCCCCCGGCTGGCACGCCCTCCCGGGTCACGGCGCGGAGCGTCACTGGGTCGAGGGCTCGGACGACGTAGGCGCGATCCAGGAGCCCGTCGAGCCGGAACGTGCCCGAACCGTCGGTGACCACGAAGGCCCAGAACGGTCGGTCCTCGCGGCCGAGGAAGGTCTCGGCGAGCATGGTGGTTTCGCCGTCGAAGCCGACCACCGTCGGGTCGTCGACCCAGACCCTCACGCCTTCGATCGGGCGACGATTCCGATCGAGCACGCGGCCGGTGATCGACAGCGGTGGCGGACCGAGCCGCAACACGACGCGGGCCGGCCACACGGTTCGACCATTGGCATCGCCATCCGGCACGAGGACGGCGGGCTGCATGCCCTTGGCGACCGCGGTGATCCTGCCGAGAGTCTCGCCATTGGAGAGGTCGATCGTGAACGCGCCGCGTTCGTCGGTGCGCGACACGGCGCCACCGGCGCTGACCCGGGCATCGGCGACGAGGGCATCGGATTCATCGACGACGAGACCCGCGATCTTCGCGGCACCGACTCCCGGGCGGACGAGCACGAGTTCGAGTTCGGCCGGCGACGAAGCAGGCAGCTCGATGAAGCGCGGCAGGTAGCCACCGAGTGTGGCCGACAATTGCGCCTGGGCCACCGCGGCGACGTCGTGCAACACGAAGCGCCCATCCTGATCGCAGCTCGCCTTCCAACTCACGCGAACCGAGTAGTCGAGCACGATCCCGAACTCCGCCCCGAAGTGTGAGGGCAGATGCACCTGGACCACGGCTCCGGCCAGCGGGCGACCGTCGGTGTCGACGACTCGTCCGCTGAGCTCGACGCGCGGCGCGACCACGACCGTGCTCTGCGCGAGATCCGGGACCCGCGTCGACCCCGCCAGCGCGGTTGCCCATCGCGGATCGGTCGAGACGATCGAGCCGGCGGCGGTCGCCGCGGCGA
>JAGQRA010000672.1 GCA_020425885.1 Planctomycetota bacterium
CCTTCGGGCACGATCAGATGGCCGCCGATCACGCTGGCGCCCTCCGGCAGGCCCAGCGCGGCGAGCACGGCCATGAGTTGGTCGCGGCCGAAGTGACCGCGCCCGGCGACATCGCGGAACGGCGCGTCGCCGTCGTCGCCGTTGAAGATGCCGCCCAGGTAGCACTCGCCGACGAAGCGCCGGGCGCCGCAGAGCTGGTGGCTGCGCAGGATCTCGAGATAGGCTGGGCGCGCGACCCGGTCGTAGAGCAGATCCTGGATCGGGAGGACGGCCTGCTGGCCGGTGGCCAGTGCGGCGGCCAGGGCCGCCGCGGACGGAACGAGGAGGATTCTCATGAGCACTTGCGGGTGGTTACCTACGAAGACCGCGGCGGCGCCACATCGTAAGGTGGCAAACCAGCCTCCTTGTCTCGGCGGTGGAGTTCTTGCACGATCGCGCCCGTGACGATCGAAGACAAACCACTGGTTCTCGGGCCGCACGAATTCCGCTCGCGTCTGTTCCTCGGCACCGGCAAGTACCCGACGCCCGAGTCGATGGTCGAGGCGCTCGAGATCTCGGGCACGCAATGCGTGACGGTGGCCGTGCGCCGCATGCAGATGGGAGTGCCGGACGGCAAGACCCTGCTCGACTACCTGCCGCGGTCCCGCTACGTGCTGCTGCCGAACACGGCGGGTTGCTTCGACGCCGATCACGCCGTGCGCACGGCGCGGCTCGGTCGCGAACTCGGCATGGGCGACCTCGTCAAGCTCGAGGTGCTCGGTGACCCGCAGACCCTGCTGCCCGACCCCGTCGGCACGCTCGAGGCGGCGGCGACGCTGGTCAAGGAAGGCTTCGTCGTGCTCTGCTACACCAGCGACGATCCGGTGCTGGCCCGGCGCCTCGAGGACACCGGCGTCACCGCGGTGATGCCGGCCGGCGCGCCGATCGGCAGCGGCCAGGGCATCCTCAATCCGAACAACATCCGCATCATCCTCGAACGCGCGACGGTGCCGATCCTCGTCGATGCCGGCGTCGGCACCGCCAGCGACGTCGCAGTCGCGTTCGAACTCGGCGCCGACGGCGTGCTGCTCAACACCGGCGTCGCGTCGGCGCGGGATCCGGTGCGAATGGCGCGCGCGATGAAGGCCGCGGCCGAGGCCGGTCGCGACGCGTTCCTGGCCGGCCGCATCGGCAAGAAGCTCTATGCCACGGCGTCGTCGCCGACCTCGGGTGTGATCGCCGGCGAATGAGCGCGGCGCCGGGTCGTTCGGGCGAGGGGGATGCGGGTGCCGAGGCGCCGGCCGTGAGCGAACCCGGTGGTTCGCGATCGCTGCTGCAGTTCGTCGTCGCCTTCGCCGTCGGCGTCCTCGGCTACACCTTCGGCATCGAGATCGGCGCCGTCCTGCTGGTGGTCATGGCGCTGGTCTGGCCGCCGCGCGGGCGCTGGTTGCCGCTGCCGTGCGGTCGCGTGCTCGGCGCCTACGGGCCGTTCGCCGTGGTGTGGCTGCTGTTCACGATCGGCTACCTGCAGGTCATGCACGCCGTCGACGCCACCGTGCTGCCGCAGCCGGCGCTGGCCCGGCTCGCCGCCGAGGGCATGGCGATGCCGGGGGCCACGGCGCTCGTCTTCGCCATCGTCGTGCTCGGCCCCGTCGCCGAGGAGATCCTGTTCCGGGGCTATCTGTTCGCCGCGCTCGAGCAACGCCTGTCCGGCGTCGCGACCCAGCTCGTCACCGCGGCGCTGTTCGGCCTCGTCCACGGACCCGACTACGCGCTGCCGATCGGCGTGCTGGCGTTGCTGTTCGGCTGGCTGCGCGCGCGCTACGGTTCGTTGCTACCCTCGATCCTCGCGCACGCGGTGCACAACGGGCTCACCGTCGCGATCACCCTGCTCTGGCCCGGCCACCTCGAACTGCTCTATCCGCGATGACCGACCCCGAATCCCGCCAGTTCCGAGTCCACCCCGACATGGTCGGGCGCCTGCGCCGGTGTCGCGGCGCGATGATCGCCGACAATGCGACCGTGGTCGGCGACGTCCGCCTCGGCCGCGACGTCGGTGTCTGGTTCGGCGTGACGATCCGCGGCGACGACAGCAGCATCGAGATCGGCGAGTGCACCAACGTCCAGGACAACTCCTGCGTGCACGTCGATGTCGATGCGCCGATGGTGATCGGCAAGGGGGTCACGATCGGCCACGGCGCGATCGTGCACGGCGTCGAGATCGGCGACTACGCGTTGATCGGGATGGGCAGCGTGATCCTCGGCGGTTCGCGCATCGGCGCCTGTTCGATCATCGGCGCCGGGGCCGTGATCAAGGAGGACGCCGTGATCCCGCCGCGATCGGTCGTGCTCGGCATGCCGGGGCGGATCGTGCGCGAGGTCACCGACGCCGAGGTCGAGGAGATGCGCTGGCGGGCCCGGCACTACGTCGAGCGGGCCGAGAGTTACCTGCATCCGGACGAGAGCCGAATGCGGCAGTCGTGATCAGAGGCCCCATGGCACCGTCCGCTGCCAACATTACGCAGCAGAGAACGGGGGGCGGTGCTAATCTCCTCGGGTAGAACCCCTCGACTCGCATTATGAGTACCCCCATGAATTGCCCCCGCCTGCGCCCTGTCACGTCGATCGTTGCCGGTCTCCTCGCCGCATCCTGTGCCAAGCATTCGGGGACCGATGCCACGTTGACGCCGTCACCGGGTGTGCCGCGCTTCGAGACGCGCATCGAGATCAACTCGGGAACGGGGACCCACAGCGACTTCCATGTCGCCGATCTCAACTCTGACGGCATCCTCGACATGGCCGTCATCGGCGTCTCCGGTGAATTGAAGATCATGCTCGGCGACGGCACGACCTTCACCGACGGCCAGGCGGTGTCGGTGGGCGGCACGCCGGTCTGGATCCACGGCGGCGATCTCGACGCGGACGGCGACATCGACCTCGCCATCGTGCAGGCCTCGATCGACAAGACCGCGGTCTACCTGAACGACGGTGCCGGCACCTTCACCGCCGGCGCGACGTTGCCGGTCGGGGCCGACACGCTGGCGGTACGTGTCGGCGACGTCGACGGCGACAACCATCTCGACATCGTCGTCTCGCGCATGGTCTCGCCCCAGGTGATGATGTTCCGCGGCAACGGTCTCGGCGGCTTCACCGGGGCGGTGCCGATCGCCTTGCCCGGCGGCGGCGCGCCGATCAACATCGCGATCGGCGATGCGACGCGCGACGGCGTCTCGGATCTCGTCGTCACCGACGCCGAGAATTCGCGCCTGCTGATCTATCCGGGCAACGGCACGACGACCATCGCCGCCCCGTTCGAGCTCGCGATCGCCGGCAGCCCGCGCGCCGTGTCGCTCGGCGACCTCAACTCCGACGGCAACCCCGACCTCGCGGTCTCGGCGTTCGACGCCGGCAAGGTCGTCGTCGTCACCGACTTCGACATGACCCCCGGCAGCGGGCCGACCACCTTCACCGCGACCGAGATCCAGCTCGAATCGTCGCCGGGCGTCACCGCGATCGGCGACGTGACCGGCGACGGGCTCGCGGACCTGGTCTCCTGTCAGCTCGGCGTCGCCAGCCTCCTCGTCATCCCGCAGCTGCCCGGTGGCGTGCTCGGCGACTACGAGCAGCTCGATGGCACCGGCCTGCCGTTGCGCCCGTTCATCGGCGACATCGACAAGGACGGCAACAACGACCTGGTTGCGCTGTCCGGACTCGGCGATCGCATCAACCTGTGGCTGGCGCAGCCCGGTGGCCGTCTGGCCGGCGCGCGCAGCTACGCCTCGTCGATCTCGGTCGCCAGCTTCCTGAGCGGCGGCGACTTCGACGGCGACGGCGACGAGGAGTTCATCGTCGGCAGCTTCAACTCCACCGACGTCTGCGTCATGGAACGCCGGGCCGACGGTGGCCTGCGCCCGGCCCTGACCTTCAACGTCGGCGCCAGCGTGCTGCAGGTCGAGGCCACGGACCTCGATTTCGACGGCAGGGCCGACGTCCTGGTCTCGGTCCAGGGCGGCGTCAAGGTGCTGCGCAGCCGCTCGGTCGCCGGGGGCTATGACTTCGAGGTCCTGCCCGGGCTGCTCACCACCGTCGCGCCCGCGGTCGCGCCGTTCGGCATCGCCACCGCCGATTTGAACCGTGACGGCAGCTTCGACATCGCGGTCTGCGACTACGGCGGCAACGCCGTGCACGTCGTCTCGGGCACCCCGGACCCGTTCGTGTTCGGCGCCGACACCGTGATTCCCGTCCTCGGCCGTCCGGTCGACGTCGTCGCCGCCGACTTCACCGGCGACGAGCACCTCGACCTCGCCGTGTCGCGGGCCGAACTGTCGGACATCGCCATCTTCGAGAACGACGGCGCCGGCGGCTTCCACCTGTTCCTGTCGGTGCCGGTCGGGCTGGCGCCGAACTACCTGATCACCGGCGACTTCAACCGCGACCTGCGCGCCGACATCGTCGTCAGCAACGCCAGCTCGGGCACGGTCACGGTCCTGTTCGGCGGCAGCAACGGCTTCTTCGGTCAGAGCTACGAGGCGGGATCGTCGCCGACGGCGTTGCTCGCCGGCGACCTGACCGGCGACGGCCGCGACGACGTCCTGGTCACCTCGCTGCAGAGCGGCGACTTCCGCGTCCTGGTCGGCGACGGCAACGGCAGCTTTCCCGATGTCGTCCGCTTCCCCGGCACGCTCGGCGCGTCGAGCGCGTTGCTGCAGGACATCGACGGCGACGGTCTGCGGGACCTGCTGATCGCGAGCCTGATCACGAACCGCGTCTCGCTGGTGCGCAACATCCGACAGTAGCATCAGCCGGCAGTAGCATCAGCCGGCAGTGACCGCTGCCCGATCCGATTCTTCCGCGCGATGAGACGCAAGGCATGACAGACGACGCCGCCGGCCACGGGCCGATCGAGTCCGGTGCGCTGATGGGCGTGGTGCTGGCTGCCGGCAAGGGCACCCGCATGCGCCCGTTCAGCGAGCACTTCCCGAAGCCGATCCTGCCGGTGCTCGGCAAGCCGCTGATGGCCTACCAGCTCGAGATGATGGCCGCCCTCGGCATCCGCCGGGTGGTGGTCGTGATCGGCCATCTCGGCCACGAGGTAGTGCGCGCGCTCGGCGACGGCAGCGCCTACGGCGTCGAGATCACCTACGTCGAGCAGGAGGAGATGCTCGGCATCGCCCACGCCGTGTCGCGCCTCGAGCCGCACGTCGACCGGCCGTTCTTCCTGTTCCTCGGCGACATCTTCTTCGCCACCGAGAACCTGGCGTCGATGACCGAGCGCTTCCATCAGGGCAAGCTCGGCGGCGTGCTGGCCTGCAAGCGCGAGCCGAACCTCGACGCCATCAAGCGCAACTTCGTCGTGCTGACCGACGCCGACAACGTCGTCCATCGCGTCATCGAGAAGCCGCGCCATCCGCGCACCGACCTCAAGGGCTGCGGCATCTACCTGTTCGACGTCTCGTTCTTCGACGCCGTCCGCCGCACGCCGCGGACCGCGATGCGCAACGAGTACGAGATCACCGACTCGATCCAGATCTTCCTCGACGACGGCTACGCGGTCGAGGCAGCCGAGGTCGTGAAGAACGACATGAACGTCAGCTACCCGGCCGACCTGCTCGAGCTCAACCTCGCGATGCTGAAGAAGAGCGGCGCCGACAACTTCTTCACCGGCGAGCTGCGCCGCGGCGACGGCGCGGCGCTGCACAACTGCGTCGTCATGGACGGGGCCGAGATCGGCGCCGACGCCCACCTGACCGAGTGCCTGCTGTTTCCTGGTGCGCGGGTGCCGGCGGGGCGGGTGCGGGCGCGGTCGATCTTCATGCCCGACGACGAGATCCGCTGCGCCCCGGAATAGGGGCGCGGCTGGCGCGGGAAACCGGGCGGCGCCAATGGCGAGCGCCGGCCCATCGACGACCCGTCAATACCCGATCCAGTGAGCCACTGCCGACGACGTCGACAGCCCGGCAGGATCGAAGTGCACCCACTGGAAGAACAGCGCCGTGCCGGCGAACGCGGTCGCGCCGGGCACGTTGATCGCGTAGCTCGCGGTGCCGTTCGGCATCAGCTGCGCGAACGCGACCGACAGCGGTGAGACGTCGAGCCGACAGCCGCCGGGCAACGGCGCCGGCACGACGCCGGGGACGAAGTCCTCGAGCCCACCGACCAGGAACACCGGCGCCAGCGGCGGACCGCTGACGGCGACCGAGAACGTCGTGCCGAGCCGCGGCGCACCGCTGTGGCTCGGCGACAGTGTGATCGCGCCGCAGTCACCGCCGAAGTACTCACTGTGCGCAACCGGCGAGATGCCGGGCGCGAAGTCGACCGGATCGCCGGGCAGGGGCGTAGAGTTCACGATGACCTGGCCGGTGAAGGCATCGACCGAGTAGAGGAACGGGTAGGCCGCGCCGCCGAGGGCGAGGGCCGTGGTCGAGTAGGGTCCGGACGGGTGCATCGCCCAGGCGCCGCCGGGCGGTACGGCGGGCGTCGTCGGCACCGGCGTGAGCGTCGGGATCGGCATCGCCGTGAAGCGCGCGAAGGTGCCGTTGGAGAATGACACGAACTGCCGGATCAGCGCGGTCGGCAGATCGATCACGCCGGTGACCTCGACGGCATTTTGGTTCGGGAACGAATCAGGACCGATGACGAACTGGCCACTGGCGAGATCGAATAGACCCGTTCCGGAGAGGGGCACTGGGGTGCCGGCGCGACCGGTGAAGGCGAGGTAGACGTGTGACGACGACGGCGCGTAGACGTGCATCGCCGTCAGGTTGATCTGGCTCAGCACCAGCGTCGCGCTGCCGCCGCGGCGCGGCATGCGGTAGAGCCCGCCGTTCGGATCGTCGACCGCGGCGAGCAGGTCGCCGGCCGCGATCGCGAGCTCGGCGACACGGCCGGGGAGCGTGGCGACGAGGTTCTCGACGTAGCTCGCGCCGCGGCGATCGAGGCGCACGATGCGGCTCTGGCCGCCGCCCTGATCGAGGGCGACGAGGACCGCGCCGTCGATGCCGTCGATCGCGATAGCCGACGGCCGCAACGTGTCCGAGGGAAACCGCGGCGCCAGCGTGGTCGCGCCGGTGGCCGGATCGACCTCGACGATCCGGACCGCTGGGTTACCCCCCGGAATCGCAGTGAGGACGAGATACGGGAAGGTCGGCGTCTGCGCGGACAGGGCGGCGCACGACACCAGCAGCGTGAGCGACTTCATGGGCGCCATTCTATCCCGGACCCGCCGCGCGGCCGGTGGCCCGGTGCAGTCAGCGCGTTCGCGTGAGATGGTCACGGATCACCGCATCGACGACTGCCTCGACGCGAGGCGGCACCCCCTCGCCGCCGATGTTCGTCGCCACGAACACGGCGAGGTCGCGTTCGGGCGCGATCCAGACGATCGCCACCCACGAGTTGTTCGAGCCCGTGTGGGTCAGGCAGCGCCCCTTGCGATAGCGAGCGGGCTTGGCCCAGGGCCGCGTGGTCACGGCCCAGCCGAGCGCGTAGCCCTCGAGCTCGTCGTCGCTGTGGCTCTTGTGCAGACGGGCGAAGCTCCTGGGCTGGAGCAGTTCGCCGCGCATGGCGCGCAGGCCGCGAAGGTGCTCGGCGCCGTAGGTCGCCCAATCCGCGAGCGTCATGTGCACGGTCGCCGCGGGCGCGATCGCCGGCGGGTTGTCGGCCATCGGCCCCGGATCGATCGGCTTGCCGGCCCGATCGTGCGGTGACGGACCCTCGGTCACGGTCCATGGCACGCCGAAGCCGGCGCTCTTCATCTGCAGCGGCTCGAACACGAGTCGTGTCAGCAGCTGTTCCCAGGGCTCGTCGAGCACCGTTTCCATCATGTGCCCGGCGATCGCGAAGCTGCTGTTGCTGTAGAGGAACTCGCCCGCCTTCATCTTCGGCGGTCGCTGCAGGATCGCCGTCGCCAGCTTGCGCCGCTCTTCGACGGGAGCGTCCTTGCGCTGCCACAGCTCTGCCCACAACCCGGGGACGTCCTCGGCATGGCCGACGCCGCCGCGCATGGCGAGCAGCGACTCGATGGTGACGTCGCGATAGTCCGCGTGCATCGCGTCGGCGAGCTCCGGCAGGGCCTTGGCGATGGTGAGATCCCACGACAGTTTGCCGTCCTCGACGAGGACCGCAGCGAGGGTCGCGGTCATCGACTTGGTGCAGGAGCCGAGATGCCAGCGATCGTCGATCCGGATGCGATCCTCACCGCCGAGTCGCCGCACGCCGGCTGCACCTTCGGCCACGATGCGCTGCCCCTGCACCACCACGGCGCCGACTCCGGGCAGGTCCGACTTCTGCCGCACGCGCTCGAGCAATGGCGAGAGATCGTGAGGCCGGCGGACTCGCTTGACGGCCTGGGCCGAGGCCGAGATCGCGAGCTGCAGGGCCAGCATGGCCGGGCCGGCGATCGACAGCGCGCGCCGGATCGCCTGCCCTCGCGAAGGGGAGGCAGTCGCGCCTGGCTCAGCGGTGCGGGAGCCGGCGAACGGGAAGGTGCAGTTGTTCATGGTCTCTCTCGGGTCGCGAGCTTAGCGGCAGCAACGAACGGAACGCATCTCGCCTAGGACACCCGGTTGGCATCGACCCACTCGACCCGGGCATTGGTAGAGTTGCCGCGGGCTTGCTTCTTCAACGAGACCCGGTAACCACTCACCAATGCTGAACCCGGCCGTCGTCCTGGCCCTCGCAACCGCCGTCACGCCGGTGCCACAGGACCTGGTGCTGAAGAACGCGACCGTCCACACCGGTTCGGCCGTGCCGTGGGACGGGCCGATCGTCGTCCACAACGGCCGCATCGCCGCGCCGGGAACGGGCGCGCCCGAAGGCACGACGACCATCGATCTCGGCGGCGCGTTCGTCCTCGCCGGCCTGCAGGACGCGCACGGTCACCTGCTCGGGCTCGGCAGCGCGCTCGCCAACGTCGACCTCGTCGGCACCCGTTCGTACGACGAGGTCATCGATCGCGTCGTCGCGGCGGCCGGCAAGCAGCCGAAGGGCAGCTGGATCCTCGGCCGCGGCTGGGACCAGAACGACTGGGCCGACAAGTCGATGCCGCACCACGCCGAGCTGTCGGCCGCGGTCCCCGACCATCCCGTCTGGCTGGTGCGGATCGACGGCCACGCCGGGTTGCTCAACCTGCGCGGGCTCTACGCCGCCGGCGTGCGCGGCGACACCGAGGCGCCGCCGGGCGGCAAGATCCACCTCGACGACAGCGGCGAACCGACCGGCGTTCTCGTCGACGCCGCGATGGCCAGCGTGCCGACGCCGGAGCTCGGGCCCGAGCAGATCAGGGCGCGACTGCTCGTGGCCCAGGAGCAGTGCCTGCGGCACGGCCTCACCTGCGTGCACGACGCCGGCGTGTCGAAGGCCGTGCTCGAGGAGATGCGATTGCTCGACCTCAGTCGGCAATGGCAGCTGCGCACCTACGTCATGCTGGCCCAGAACGAGCGCGCGCTGATCGCCAAGGGGCCGTGGCGCAGCCGCGACGGACTGATCGAGGTGCGGGCGGTGAAGGGTTACGCCGACGGCGCGCTCGGTTCGCGCGGCGCGGCGTTGCTCGAGCCGTACGCCGACGACCCCGGCAACCGCGGGCTGGTCGGCATGCCGAAGGGCGCGATCCTCGAGCTGGCGCAGCGCTGCGCCGATCACGGCATGCAGCTCTGCGTGCACGCGATCGGCGACAAGGCCAACCGCACCGTGCTCGATGCCTACGCTGAGGTGAAGGTCGAGGGCGGCCTGGCGGCGCGGCGCTTCCGCATCGAGCACGCCCAGGTCATCGCCGCCGACGACTTCGCCCGCTGCGCGGCGCTCGGCGTGCTGCCGGCGATGCAGCCGACGCACCTGACCTCGGACATGCCGTGGGCCACCGATCGTCTCGGCCCCGAACGGGTGCTGCGGGCCTACGCCTGGCGGTCGTTCCTCGGGCTCGGCGTGATGGTGCCGTTCGGCTCGGACTTCCCGGTCGAGTCGGTCGATCCGCGGAAGGGCCTGTTCGCCGCGGTCACGACCTGCGCCGAGGACGGCGAACCGAAGGGTGGTTTCCGCCCTGATCAGAAACTGTCGCGGGCCGAGGCCATCGCCGGCTTCACCGCGCACGCTGCCTACGGCATGTTCGCCGAGCGCGATCTCGGCACCATCGCGACCGACAAGATCGCCGACCTGACCGTGTTCGACACCGACCTGCTGACCTGTCGCGACGAGGAGTTGCTTCTGGCGAAGGTGCTGCTGACCATCGTCGGCGGCCGGGTGGTCTACGACGGTCGCGGTCGGTAGAACGGCACCATGCTGCCCGCCACCGCGTCCCTCGCCTACACCGACAAGCTGGCCGCGCTGCGGGCCCGGCTCGAGGCGTTGCCGGGCGCGGTGGTCGCGTTCTCGGCCGGCGTCGATTCGACCGCGCTGCTGCACGCCTGCCACACAGCCCTCGGCGATCGCACAGTCGCGGTGACCGCCGACTCGCCGTCGCTGCCGCGTGCCGAGCTGCTCGAGGCCGAGCAGTTGGCGCGGCAGATCGGCGCGCGCCATGTCGTGTTGCCGACCGACGAGCTTTTGCGCGAGGGCTATCGGCAGAACGCCGGTGACCGCTGCTATCACTGCAAGAAGGAGCTGTTCGTGACCGTCGCCGCGCGACGTCGGACGATCGCACCGCCGGATTGGGCCGTCGTCTACGGTGCGATCACCGACGACCTCGGCGATCACCGCCCCGGTCAGAAGGCCGCCGCCGAACACGGCGTGCTGGCACCGCTGCTCGAGGCCGGCATGAGCAAGGACGATGTTCGTCGCTACAGCCGCGAGCACGGTCTGGCCACGGCCGACAAGCCCGCCATGGCCTGTCTGTCGTCGCGGGTCCCCTACGGCACCCCGATCGACCGCACCGTGCTGGCACAGATCGAGCGCGCCGAGGCGGCGTTGCGCGAACTCGGCTTCCGTCAGTATCGCGTGCGCCATCACGACCACCTGGCGCGGGTCGAGATGGCGACCGATGAACTCTCGCGCGCCTTCGAGCACCGCGAGGCCATCGGCGAGGCGCTGCGCCGGGCCGGCTATCTGTTCGTTACCCTCGACGTGTTCGGCTACCGCTCCGGTGCCATGAACGACCTGCTCCACGATCGCCGATGAACCACGCCATCCTGCTGCCTTCGGGCCTCGTCCTGTTCTCGGTCCTGGCCCAGCTCCGCGCCCAGCTTCGTCCCCAGGATCCGGTGCCCGATCCGATCGAGTCGGTGATCACCGAAGCGCGGGTCGCCGAGACGGTGGGTTGGCTGGCGGCCGATGAGCGACACGGGCGCGACACCCCGAGTCCCGGACTCGAGGCGGCGGCGGATTGGCTCGGCCAGCGCTTCGAGGCCGCCGGGTTGCAGCAGCTGAAGCAGGGCTCGTGGTTTCACGACTACACGCTGCCGGGCTCGTCGGTCGACAGCGCGGCGATCGCGGTCAAGCTGTCGCGCAAGCTGGGCCAGGACCTGCAGCAGTTCGTCCTCGAGCCCGACAAGGACGTGCGGCTGTGGCGCATCGCCGACGTCGTCGGCGGCGAGCAGGAGCCGACCACCGTCGCGGTCATGTCCGATCCGGTGCTGCGCCAGATGCTCCGGGCGCGCTCGGGCCGTCGCCCGATCGTGATCGAGGTCGAAGAGGATCATCCCTACTGGCGCCAGTCGCAGGGCAAGCGAACCGTGCTCGATCGGCAACGGGCCGCGGCACGTCCGGTGTTCCTGGTGCGCACCGGAGTGCTGCCGCAGACGGCCGGTGGCGTCGAACCCGGCTGGGCGACCGATTGGTCGGTACCGGCGCCGGTCCGCGTCGAGGTGCCGCTGAAGAACGTCGTCGCGCTGTTGCCCGGCACCGGCAAGCGCGATGAGTACGTCGTCGTCAGCGCCCACTACGATCATGTCGGCGAGGGCGACCCGGTCGAGGGCGACAGCATCTACAACGGCGCCGACGACGATGCCTCGGGCACGACGGCGGTCGTCATGATCGCGGCGGCGATGAGCAAGCTGCCGCCGCCACGGCGCAGCGTGCTGTTCGTCTGCTTCTCGGCCGAGGAGAAGGGGCTCAGGGGTTCAGCGGCGTTCCTCGAGCATCCGCCGGTGCCGCGTGAGGCGATCGTCGCCAACATCAACCTCGAGATGATCGGGCGTCCCGAGGACGGCGGGCAGGGCAAGGCGTGGATCACCGGCAGCAACCTCAGCGACTTCGCCGAGGTCGCCACCGTGGCGCTGGCGCGGCGCGGCGTCGAGGTCGTCGACTTCGCCATGGCCGGCATGCTGTTCAGCGGCAGCGACAACTTCTCCTTCGCCCGCCACGGCATCGTCGCCCACTCGATCAGCGCCGGCTCGTCGATCAGCGCCGGCCGGCTCCACCGCGACTATCACAAGCCGAGCGACGACGTCGGGCGACTCGACATCGCGCACATGACCAAGGTGATCCGCGGGCTGTGCGAGTTCGTGCGCGAGGTCGCCGATCGCGAGGCGCCGCTGCGCTGGAACGAGCTGGGGAAGAAGCAGGTGGAGCGGCTGCGTTAGCGGCGGTCGTCCAGCGGCCTCGACTCAACGCGGGTAGGCCGCCGCGCCGCCGACCATGCGCACGCCGCTACGGTCGCGCCGATAGCCGTCGCTGCCGGAGACGAAGTCGTTCTGGCCGCGGTTCTTGATGATCACCGGCGGCGGCAACAGCGGTGGGCGCTCGACCGGCGGGTCCATCGGCTCGTAGTCCTGGTGCTGGGCGACGCAGCGGATGCGCCAGCTCCAGCCCGGTTGCAGGTGGGCGCCGAAGGTGCGGGTGCGCAGCTCGTCGGAGACGAAGCTGCCGCGGGCGATCCCCATCGGGTGGGGGATCATGCAGTTTGCGGTCTCGCTGGCGACCAGCTGACCGTCGGCGTCGAGCACGTCGAGCGCGACCCATGACTGCACCACCGGCTCGTCGGTCCGGTTCTGGTAGCGGAAGCGGCAGCGCAGGTAGCTGTAGCCGGGATAGCCGTCGAGGGAAATCTCGTGCACCGTCACGCGGCCCTGGTCCTCGAAGTCGAAGGTCTGCGGCACGGTGTTCTGCTCGCGAAACACCAGCTGGCAGTTCTGCATGCGCTGGAAGGCCTCCTCGATCTCTACCCTCTTCCGTTCGGTGGGAGCAGGACTTGCGCACGCTGCAACCAGCACGAACAGCAGTCCCGACGCGGCGAAGCTAGCGTTCATGGCGGCCGCCCTGGCAAGGATCGGGCCACGACCTTGACGTCGGGGGCGCGGGCCAACATCCTGCCGTCGATGTTCGACTCGCTGGCCAACGCCCTGGGCAATGCCTATCGCTCCATCGTCGGTCAGAAGACGCTGACCGAGAAGAACGTCGACGACGGCATCCGCGCGGTTCGCCAGGCCTTGCTCGAGGCCGACGTCAACTTCCAGGTCAGCAAGGAGTTCACCGCCGACGTCAAGCAGCGTGTGCTCGGCCAGCGCGTCATCGAGTCGGTCGACCCCGGGCAGCAGTTCATCAAGTGCGTGCACGACGGTCTGACCGAGCTGCTCGGCGGCCAGGCCAAAGGCCTGCCGGTTACCGACTCGGGCCCGCTGGTGCTGATGATGTGCGGCCTGCAGGGCAGCGGCAAGACGACCACCTGCGCCAAGCTGGCGCTGTGGCTGCGCAAGACCAGGAAGAAGAAGCCGCTGCTCGTCGCCGCCGACCTGCAGCGCCCGGCCGCCGTCGAGCAGCTGCAAAGCCTCGGCAAGCAGCTCGGCATCGCCGTCTTCGCCGAGGGCACCGGCGGTCGGCCGCCCGAGGTCTGTCGCCGCGGTCTCGAGTTCGCGCGCGCGCACGGCCACGACGTCGTCATCCTCGATACCGCGGGCCGGCTGCATGTCGACGATGCGTTGATGGCCGAACTGCAGGAGGTGCACGCCAGGTGCAAGCCGCACGGGGCGCTGCTGGTCTGCGACTCGATGCTCGGCCAGGACGCGGTCAACTCGGCCAAGGAGTTCCACGCCCGGCTGCCGTTGCACGGGTTGATCCTGACCAAGGTCGACGGTGACGCCCGCGGCGGCGCGGCGCTGTCGATCGTCAAGATCACCGGCCGCCCGATCCTGTTCGCCGGCACAGGCGAGAAGCCCGAGGACCTCGAGGAGTTCGATCCGGCACGCATGGCCGGACGCATCCTCGGTATGGGTGACGTCGTCGGCCTGGTCGAGAAGGCGCAGCAGGTCATCGACGAGAAGGAAGCCGAGAAGGCCGCCAGGAAGCTGCAGAAGGGCAGCTTCAACTTCGAGGACTTCCTGTCGCAGCTCAACATGATCCGCAAGATGGGGCCGCTGAAGAAGGTGCTCGGCATGCTGCCCGGCGTCGGCTCGCTGCTGAAGCAGATCGACTTCGACGATGCCCACTTCCGGCGCATCGAGGCCGTCATCCACTCGATGACGATGAAGGAGCGGCGCCGCCCCGAGGTGATCGACCTGCCGCGCCGCCGCCGCATCGCCGCCGGGTCGGGCACCGAGGTGCAGGACGTCAACCGGCTGCTGAAGCAGTTCACGCAGATGCAGAAGATGATGAAGCGGATGCGCAAGAAGGGTGGCATGGCCAACCTGATGCGCGGCATGGGTGGGCGGATGCCGGGCGGCATGCCACCGTTTCCCGGCAGGCGCTGACTGCCTCCGAGCGCTTACATTGGTCGACGTTCCCGGCTACACTTTCGCGTTTCGCCGGCCCGGCATCCAATCGTCGACCGGGTGCGGGCGGGTCACCGTGCAGCAAACAGCGGAGCAGCAGCAGAACATGGTCACCATTCGTCTCGCTCGCACCGGCGCCAAGAAGCGCCCGTTCTACCACTTGGTCGTTGCCGACAGCCGTTGCCGTCGTGACGGTCGCTTCATCGAGCGCGTGGGGTTCTACAACCCGATCGCCACCGAGGGCGAGGAGGGTCTGCGGATCGACCGTGCCCGTGTCGCGCACTGGGTGAGCAACGGCGCGAAGACCTCGCAGGCGGTCGACCGCCTGCTGGCCAGCCTGCCGGCGGCCTGACGGCGCGTCGCGGGGCGGGCGCGTGGCCCGGCCGGCGGCAGCCGACGAGGTGCTGGTCGTCGGGCGCGTCACCGCGGTGTTCGGGGTGAAGGGCGAGGTCCGCGTGCATTCGCTGACGGATCCTCCCGACAATCTCCGCAAGTACCGACCTTGGCTGCTCGGCGCCGACGGCGAGGATTGGCTGGAACACAGCCCGAGCGCAGTGCGGCGGCATGGCAAGGGATTGCTGGCGCGGTTCGACGGCGTCGAGGATCGCGACCGGGCCGCGGCGCTGGTCGGTCGGCAGATCGCCATCCGGCGTTCGCAACTGCCGGCGGCGGATGAGGACGAGTACTACTGGATCGACCTGATCGGCCTCGATGTGGTCACCATCGACGGCCGCGCACTCGGTGCGGTGGATCACCTGATGGAGACCGGCGCCAACGACGTGCTGGTCGTGCGAGGAGAGCGGGAGCGGCTGATACCGTTCCTGCGCGAGCAGGTGGTGAAGGAGGTGGATCGCGAGGCACGCCGCATCGTGGTCGACTGGGATCCGGAGTTCTGAGGGCGTGCTGCGAGTCGGGGTGGTGAGCCTGTTCCCCGAGATGTTCGACGCGCTCGGTGCCGGCGGCGTGACGGCG
>JAGQRA010000673.1 GCA_020425885.1 Planctomycetota bacterium
CACCGAGCAGCATCTTGCGCACGATGTCGTCGTCCACTGGCTCCCTGGCGCCGTCGAAGGTGCGCAGCACACCGGCGATCGCGGTCGCGGCGTCGAGGTCGTCGGGCGCGAACGTCGCCTCGAAGTACTGCAGCCGATCGCCGGCCGGCACCACGATCAGCTGTTTGTGCAGCGTCGCGCTCGGCAGGTCGAGCCGGAAGGTCAGCGCGAGGCTGCCGACCGCGAACAGCTCCGGCCTGCTCTCGCCGTGGAACACGACCTTGGTTGCGGTCCGGCTCAGGTGTTCCTCGAACGTGTTGCGGATCTGCTCGATCGACGCGGCGGTATGCAGCTCGGCGGCGGTGACCGGGGTCGGCGCGCTGTAGGCGTCGAGGATGCGGATCTGCCCGGCGGCGCTGCCGGGACGGTGCATGACGAGGTTGGCCTGCGTGCGCCCGGCGGCTTTGATGTCGCCGATCACGGCGAGCAGCGCGGCCAAGGCGGGGCCGTCCTGCGGGTCGCTGGCTCGGGTCATTGCGTCGAGGTCGCCGGCGGACAGCACCGTCCAGCCATCCGGCGCGGTCAGGTTGCCGGTGGCGTCCGGCAGCGCGATCGCGGTCTGGGCGGCCGCGGTCCGGGCGGCGAGCGAGGCGGCGAGCAGCAGCAGGAGAATGCGGAAGGAGCCGGCGTGGCGCATCCGGGCAGGATCGCCGCGGCGGTCGTCGACGTCCATGATTCTGTGCCGGGGTCACGCATCGAACGCGGTCGGCTCGCGGCCGATTGGGCGCTTCGCCGTAGTCGGCGGCGGCTACCGTCCGGCCTGGGTTGACTCGCTGCACCGGCGCCCTGAGGATCCTTGGCGTGAACGCGTTCTCTTCCCTGGGGCACCGTGCAGCGGGTGCCGTGCTGTTCCTCTCGACCCTGATCACGATGGTGCCGGCGCAGGATGTCGCCGCCGACGTCTCGACGTTGCTGAGGCTCAAGGACGACGCCGAGGTCGAGCTGGTGACGCGGATCGCGGCGACGAAGTCACGCGAAGGTGCCGAGGGGTTGATCAAGGCCTACGACGCCTGCGGCAGCATCCTGATGCGGCGCGAGATCGTGCGTGCGCTCGGACGATTCGATGGCTCGGGCGAGGCCGAACAGCCGGCCTTGACCAAGATCACCTCGGTCGCGGCCTCGGCCGAGGAGTCGGAGTTGCGCGAGGCCGCGATCTACGCGCTCGCCGACAGCAAGAATCTGGGCAAGCATTTCCTGCGCCAGCTGGTCGACAGCAAGGCCAGCGATCTGGTGCGCGAGCCGGCCCTGCGTGAGCACGTGGCGAAGGCCACGGCCGACGATTGCGAGTGGTACCGGTTCATCTGGAACCTGAAGCAGGAGCAGCGCAAGGACGACAAGGGCGACATCCAGAGTGCCGAGCTGCCGACGATCCGGCTGTTGGCGTTCCAGGGATTGACGCAGTATCTGAGCGAGGGCGAGCTGGTCGAGGCGCTGCGGCGCGAGATGGATCCGAAGATCCGGCGGCTGGCGTTGAGCACGATGCGCGACCGCGACATGCCGAAGGCCGGCGAGATGGCCGAGTGGATGCTCGAGCGCGTCGACTTCCCGGGCGCGGACCGGTGTCTGGCGGCGCGCATCTACGCCGATCGCATGGGCGACAAGGCGGTGCAGACCTTTCTGGCGTTGGCCAAGAAGCGCGATGTGACGCAGGAGGACCTGCGGCAGGAGATGGCGCAGCTGATCGCCGCGATGGACAGCGACGCGGTGCGCAAGAAGGTCGTCAAGATGATCGGCAAGGGCAAGCCGCACGAACGGGTGTTCGCGCTGATCGCGGCGGGCAAGCAGGTCGACGCCAAGAAGCTGCTCAAGGAGCTCGGCGCCAAGGAGATCGAGGTGCGCCGGGCGGCCGCCCGCATCGTCGCCGCGCGCGAGCTGCGGGAGCTGCTGCCCGATCTGCGCAAGATGCTCGAGAAGGGGCGCAATCCCGGCGACAAGCAGATCGCGATCGAGGCGATCAGCGGCCTCGAGAAGGGCTCCGACTCCTGGCTCGATGAGCTGGCGGTGTTCGCCGAGGATCCCGATCGCGACGTCCGCAACGCCGCCGTCGAGCAGATCGGCGTCGGCCGCTGGAAGAAGCAGATCGACGTGCTCGGCAAGGCGCTCGACCACGAGGACTGGTCGACCAGGTTCGCCGCGGTCGACGCGCTGGCGGAGATGCGGAACAAGAAGGTCGTGCCGCTGCTGATCGAGCGGCTGCCGAAGGATCCGGGCCGCCTCGGCAAGCGCATCGCGGAGATCCTCTGGCAGATGACCGCGCAGCCGTTCGAGCAGGACTATCCGCGCTGGCGCGGCTGGTGGCAGGAGGCGGGAGCGACGTTCGATCTGGTCTCGGAGACCGAGCTGGCCAAGGCCGGCAAGGCGCGCGAGCAGAAGCGGCTCACCGAACGCACGCGGGCGCCGGCGAAGTTCTTCGGCCTCGAGATCGAATCGCACCGCGTGATCTTCGTCATCGATGTCTCGGGCTCGATGCTCGAGGCGATGTACGGGCGCGAATACGACGGCCGGCCGGCGGCGCGCATCGATGTCGCGCGGCAGGAAGTGATCGGCGCGATCGAACGGCTCGACAGCCACGCCCTGTTCAACGTCTATGCGTTCTCGAGCGGCGTCGAGAAGTGGAAGGACGAGAGCGCGGGCACCAACAACGAGGCCAGCCGCAAGGCCGCGATCACCTGGGTCGAGCGTCTCGGCGCCAACGGTGGCACCAACATCTACGACTCGCTCGAGATCGCCTTCCAGGACAAGGACGTCGACACCATCTACCTGATGTCGGACGGTGAGCCGACGGTCGGGGCGGTGATCGATCCGCACCGCATCCGCGAGGACGTGGCCTTCTGGAACAAGCACCGCAAGATCAAGATCCACACCGTCGCCGTCGGCGGCAGCCTCGAGATCCTCGAGTGGCTGGCGGAGGACTCGGGCGGCAAGCACATCAAGATGCGTTGATCGCCGCCGGCCGGGATCGCGTGCGAGCTGGCTCGCTCGGCCGGGTGCGGGCGGTCGGCGGCCCGGCACGGGCCCCGTTCCAGCGCCGGTGCCGCTGCGATGCATGCGTCATACCGTGCGCGGTGCACTTCCCGACGGTGATCGCGTGCCTTCGGCGCGCATCGCCGTAGACTGTCCGGCCCATTTCGGCGAGCGATCGCCAGAGACCAGAGTCCGATGCCACGATCCCAACTCATGCTCCGCCTTCTCCTGCCGTTCTTCGTCGCCGCGTCGCTGGGCGCGCAGGACGCCTTCGCCGCCGAGGAACAGGCGCTCGCCAAGAAGGCGACCAGCACCCTGCTCTCGTTCGCCAATCAGGCCAATTCGCGCAAGGTCGGTCAGCGTGCCAAGCAGGCCCTCGACCTGATCCTCGAGTACGACTCGGAGCACAAGGTGGCCAGGCGGCAGCTCGACTTCGAGATGAAGAGCGGGACCTGGGTCCTCAAGCCGGAGGAGAAGCGGACCAAGTGGCGCGACAAGGCCACCTACGAGAACCGCTTCAAGACGATGGACGAGTGGTTCAAGACCTGCATGAAGCTCAGCGGCTTCCACAAGGATCTCGGGCTCAAGATGCAGAAGGCCGGCGACGGCCGCGCCACGTTCCATCTCGAGAAGGCGGTCTACTACAACGCCATGGACGAGGAGGCCAACCTGGCCCTCGGCCTGAAGAAGGGACCGAACTTCTACGGCACCGACGAGCAGCTCGCCTTCGCGGCGCGGATGAAGGAGATCGAGATCAAGGCGGTCGAGCTGGCGCGCAAGGATTACCCGGTCGAGGCGCTGCCGTTCGAGAAGATGCCGAAGGAGCTGGCCGAGATGCAGCAGGCGGTGCCTGACTTCATGCGCAAGCCGAACATCGACATCTTCGGCGCCAAGTCGGCACACTTCACGATCTGGTCGCGTGGCACGCAGGACAACGCCGACGACGCCGTGCGCTGGGCCGAGCGCGGCCTCGACTTCGGCCTCTACCTGATCGGCGAGGATCAGGCCAAGAAGCTGCGCTTCGTCGAGCGGGCGACGAAGTCCTTCGACTGGTACGCGTTCCTGTTCACCGGTCGTGAGCGCGAGGAGTTCCTCAAGGCCAATCCGCACATCTGGCAGGGCCAGGGCACCCTCGAGGATGCCAAGCGCTTCGCCAACACGATGTACCGGTCGGCCCAGGGAGCGGGCATCGTCCTGATCGGGCCATCGCCGCGGCGGGTCCACGACTACATGGTGTCCTACGTGATGCAGAACGGCCTGCTGCAGGGGCGCAACGACGGCCTCGGCCAGGGCGTCGTGCACGCGGTCTGCTGGTACATGAAGGCCACCTCGATCTCGAAGTGGGGTGCGTTGCCGGAGGGCACGCAGGGCGAGGATGCGCTGCAGCTCCCCGAGGGTACCAACTGGTGGCTGCGGACGATCCGCGATCAGGCCTCGTCGCACCAGGACTGGCCGGTGGCGCAGGTGCCGCGCGAGCGGCTGTCGCGGTTCCGCAACGACTGCCGCATGAAGACCTGGAGCTTCATGACCTGGGCCATGGCCGCCTACCCCGACAAGTGGCTGGATCTGCTGGTCAAGATGCCGACCGCGGAGAAGCGACCGCCGACGCTCGAGGAGGTCGACGCCGTGTTCCAGGCGGTGCTGAAGAAGTCGGCCGACCAGGTCGACGCGGAGTGGCGCGAATGGGCCCGCGGTGATTCCGGCGTTGCCTTCGGCACCGGCTACGGCCCGCCGTTGCTGCCGGAGCGCCCGAGCAAGATCGAGATCGCCGCCCTCGAGCGTCTCAACCAGGTGCGGTCGCAGATGATCGCCTACACCTGGGAGGTCGGCGCCGATGGCAAGCCGAAGATGCGGGAGGGCACGCTGTCCGGTCTGCCGCCGTGCGAGATGGACGCCGAGGCGTCGCTCGGCTGCGAGAAGCACTCGCTCTACGTCACCAACCACCCCGAGCTCGCCGAGATGCCCGGCCCCGAGATCCACGAGGAGAACCCGGCCCACGAGGACTTCACGCGGGCTGGCCAGCTCGCGGGTTCCGGCAACATCGTGACCGGCCAGGGTCAGCGCGGCGAGGACTTCGCCGAGAACACGGTCGACCTCTGGGTCGGCGTGCCGTACCACCGCTTCCCGATGCTCGAGCACAACATCAAGCGACTCGGCTACTCGTACGTCTACGAGAACGACTGGTCGGTTGCCGTGCTCGACATGAACTCGCTCGAGGAGCCGTACGATCCGCAGACGGCGCCGCGTTTCCTGGTCTGGCCGCCGGTCGACAGCACGGGTATTCCGACGAACTTCCCGGCACCGGAGAGCCCCAACCCGCTGGCCGACCAGCCCGAGGATCAGCAGGACGTGACCAAGTGCGGCTACCCGATCAGCCTGCAGCTGCAGCGTGAGCTGGCGGCGAACCTCGCCGAGGCGGAGATCGAGGTGTTCGAGTCGCGCAAGGGCGGTCGTCCACCGACGCAGCACTTCGTCAGCAAGACCGCCGACCAGGAAGTGTGGAAGCAGTGGACCGACCGCTGCAAGGCCGAGCCGGTCGAGATCTGGGTGCATACCCCCAGCCTGCCGCTCAACAAGAAGCGGGATCGCCGCGACGTCGTCTTCGCCATCCCGAAGGAGCCGCTCAAGAAGGGCAAGACCTACCAGGCCCGGGTCCTGCTGCGGCTGGGCGGCAACGATCCGCTGGTCTTCATCTGGGAGTTCACCACCGGCAGTGCGGCCCGCACGCTGAAGCTGTGATGCCTCGCTTGCAACCGAGGCAACACGGCTCATGATCCACGACCGAATCCCCGACCCAACAACCGACAGGGGGCGGCTGCCCTCGCCGCCGATCGTCATGTCAGAACGCGTAGAAGAAATCCTCAGCTGGTACCAGTCCGACAATCCCGGCGTCCTCAAGAACCTGCGCTGGATGATGGACACCGGTGCCCTCGCCGGTACCGGCAAGTTCGTCATCCTGCCGGTCGATCAGGGCTTCGAGCACGGTCCGGCCCGTTCCTTCGCCAAGAATGCGCCGGGCTACGATCCGCTCTATCACTTCGAGCTCGCCGTCAAGGCCGGCTGCAACGCCTACGCCGCCCCGCTCGGCTTCCTCGAGGCCGGCGCGCGTCAGTACGCCGGGCGCCTGCCGCTGATCCTCAAGCTCAACAACAGCGACTCGCTCTACAGCAATGCCGACCCGAAGCCGGCGGTCACCGGTTCGGTGCACGACGCGCTGCGTCTCGGCTGCGCCGCGATCGGCTTCACCATCTACCCGGGCTCGTGCGAGCGCAACGAGATGTACATGGAGCTGCGCGAGATCGCCGAGGAGGCCAAGGATGCCGGCCTCGCCGTCGTCGTCTGGAGCTATCCGCGCGGCGCCGCGCTGTCGAAGAAGGGCGAGACCGCGATCGACGTCTGCGCCTACGCCGCGCAGATCGCCGCCCAACTCGGCGCCCACGTCATCAAGGTCAAGCCGCCGACCGACTTCATCGAGCAGGACGCCGCCCGCAAGGTCTACGAGTCGGAGCAGATCGCGATCGGCACCCTTGCCGAGCGCGTCCGGCACGTCGTGCAGGCCGCGTTCGGCGGCCGCCGCATCGTGATCTTCTCGGGCGGTGAGGCGAAGGGCACGGACGCCGTGCTCGACGAGATCAGGGGCCTCGCCGACGGCGGCGCCTTCGGCTCGATCATGGGCCGCAACGCCTTCCAGCGCCCCCTCCCCGAAGCGCTCGAACTGCTGAAGAGCGTCCAGGACATCTACCGCAACGCCTGATGTCTGGAGTACGGAACCCGCTTCGTTCTTCCAGACTCGCGCGCAGTGCGTGTCTGGAGAAGCGAAGCGGGTTCCGTACTCCAGCCCTGTTGCTCTGCTGCCTGCTGGCGCGAGCGCCTGCGCAGGATGTGGCGCCGGCGCCGCAGGTCCGGCCCGCAGTTCACGGTCGGATCGAAGACCTCGGCGGTGGGCTCGAGCTGCTGCGGGTCTGGGGCACGCCCGAGGAGCGCGGCTACGCGCACGGGTCTCTGCTCGCCGACAAGATCGTGAGTTCGGCGATCGCCGAGTTCACGGCGCGCTTCGCGCGGCAACAGCCAATGCTCGAGCTGGCGCGCAGTTCGGTCGGGC
>JAGQRA010000090.1 GCA_020425885.1 Planctomycetota bacterium
ACCCTCTATTGGTTCGGCCAGATCGCGCCATGGACGATCCTGTTGACGCCGCTGCTGGCCCCGCTGGTGGCCGCCCTGCTCCTGCTCGGGCTGCTCGCCGCCGTGAGCGGCTGCATCACACCGACCCTGGCCGCGCCGCTGGCACCGATCCTCGGTAACCTGACCGAATGCTACATCGCGGCGGTACGGGCCGCCGACGCGCTGCCCGGCACGCCGGTGCGAGCCCTGGGCACGCCGCAACCGTGGCTGTTCGCCATCACGGCCCTGGCCGCGACCGGCACGATGGTCGCCTGGCGCCGCCGCGCCGGCGTCGTCGCCGCCGTCGGCCTGTTCGCGGCCCCGTGGTTGCTGCCGTGGCCGCGACCGCTCACGCCGCGCCTTTGCCTGTTCGCCGTCGGCCACGGCCAGGCCTGCCTGCTCGAGACACCGTCGGCCCTCCGCATCGCGATCGACTGCGGCAGCATGCAGCACCCCCAACACGCCGCCCGCGAACTGACCGCGGCGCTGCCGGTGCGGGCGCTCGACTGGCTCGTCATCACCCACGCCGATCAGGATCACCACAATGGCGTCTCCGCGCTGCTGCTCCGGGTCGCGTGCGCCGATGCGATCCTGCCGGCCGCTCTGGCGACCTCGCAGCTGGCGCAGCTGCTGCGCGAACACGGCACTGCGGTCCATCTGCTGCAGCCGGGCGGGACCGTGCGGCCCTGCGCCGAACTCACCGTGTCGGCACCGCTCTTGCCGCCGGGCGCCACGACCAACGACCTCAGTCTCTGGGCGCGCGTCGAGGCCGCCGGCACCGGCGTGCTGCTGACCGGCGATGCCCAGGCTCTGGGTACGGCCGCGGCCATCGCCCAGGGCATCGCGGTGCCGACCACCGTGCTGGTGCTGCCGCATCACGGCCGCGCCAATCCGGTCGCGCCCGCGCTGCTGCGAACCGTGCGGCCCTGCGTGTGCCTGGCGTCGGCCGCCTGTGCCGATGGCGAGACCAGGCTCGGCGCGCTCGTCCGGCGGACCGGGCGGGAGCTGTGGGTCACCGGCCAGCTCGGCAATCTCGAACTCCGGTTCGGCGACGCCCCGACGATCACCGCCGCCGCGCCGCGCCGAGCGCTCGTCGGCCGCTGACCGTCACTCGCCCTTCTTCTCGGCCTTCTTCTCGCCCTTCTCCGCGTCCGGCCCGACCATCTTCTCGAGCTTGCTGATACGACCGAGGAAGTTCCAGTCCATGACGTAGAGGTTGCCGTCGCCATCGGCACACACCGAATGCGGCGACAGGAACTGACCGTCCTGCCACTGCTCGCGCGGAACGCCGTTGCTGGCGCGCTTCTTCGGATCGGGATTGTCGCCGAGGTGGACGATCGGCACGTCGCCCTTGCCCAGGATCGAGATGCGACCGGCGAGATCGGCGACGACGAGCCCGCCGCCGGGCAACGGCCACACGTTGCACGGTCGGCGCAGGTCCTGGTCCATCAGCCGCACGAACTCACCTGCCATGGTGAACCACTGCAGGCGATGGTTCTCGCGGTCGCAGACGCAGAGCAGCGGTTGGTCGCCGCGGTCGTCGAGCCACAGCCCGTGCGGCGTCTGCATCTTGCCGGGCGCGGTGCCGCGGCCACCGAACGACTTCAGGTAGGTGCGGTCCTTGTCATAGACGTGCACCCACGACCGGCCGTAGCCGTCGCCGACGAAAATGCGGCCGTCGGGCGCGACCGCGACCGCCGTCGGCTTGTACTGATCGGCATCGTCGTAGACGCCGGATGCCTCGGGCCAACCGAGGGTCCACAGCACCTGGCCATCGAGCGTGGCTTTCACCACCTCATGGCGCGACGTGTGCGCCAGGTAGAGCACCTGCCGGCCATCTTCTTCGCGCAGGCACATGCCGTGCAGACCGCCGCGGAACTCCTTGCCCCACGATCGCACCTGCAGGCCATCGCGGCCGAACACGACGACGGCATGATCGGTGTCGGTGTTGGCGAGCAGATTGCCTTGGGCATCGACGACCATGCAGCCGTGGGTGTTGCCGAGGTCCTTGCCATCGGCCGTGCGCGCCCAGCCCGACACCCAGCGATAGGTGTGCGCACCCTGGCCGAGAATGATGTCGGTGCGTGCGGTCACCGGCAGCGGCGGTTCGTCTTGGGCGAGGACCAGCGGGACCAGACAGGACATGGCGAGGAAGCGGCGCATGGCGGACGTTCTACCGACCCCCGCCTCGGATACCAATCTGGTGCACGCCCCGGCTGGCGATCGACGCCCCGAGCCCCTACTCATGTCGGGACCTGCCGGCTCCCAGCCCCACGACGACGCCGGCAACCGAGGTGCCAATGCGATTCACCATTCCAGCCGCGGCGATCGCGGCCTTCCTGCTCGCCACTGACGCCGTCGCCCAACGCGGCATGGGCGGCGGACGATGGCGTCGCCCCGAGGCGATCACCAATCGCGTCGGTGCATTCTTCACCGACGTCGCCGGCCCGGCCGTCGACGGCGACAAGGTCGCCGACCTCGACACCTGCGAGCTGGTCCGAACCGCGGTGGCAGCGCAGCAGCTCTCCGTGCTCTACCTCGTCAACCAGGGCGACAACGAGCAGGTGAGATCGCAGTTCGAATACCAGCTGTTCGACAAGGACGAAGTCGGCATCGAGCTGCGCTACTTCCACTGCGGCCGGATCGATCTCGCCAAGGAAGAGGCGCTCGCGGCCCGCTACGGCAAGAAGGCGCCCTTGTTCGTCGTCTTCGACAACAAGGGCAAGGCCACCGAGCTCTCGATGGTCGGCTACAAGGCCTCGACGACGTCGCTGACCAAGGCGCTCGAGAAGGCTGCAGGTGGAGCGGTCAAGCCACCGCTTCCGACCTTCGCCAAGAAGTACGGCGGTCTGGTCTCCGACCTCGAACGACTGCTGACCAAGAAGCAGCAGGCCGAACAGGACCGGGCCAAGGCCGACAACGACGCCAAGCGCAAGAAGGTCGACAAGGAACTCGAGCAGCTGGGCAAGGAGGAGGAGAAGCTCCTCGAGACCGAGAACAAGATGCTCGAGGAAGCCCATCTGCCCGAACGAGGCGCCGGCGCCAAGCGCCTCGGCGAACGACCGTGGCGCGGTGGCGGTCGCGACGGTGGCGGTCGCGACGGTGGCGGTCGCGGCAATGGCGGTCGCGGCAATGGCGGCGGCGGCAACGGCGGCGGGGTCTGAGCCGGCAGACGCCGCCACGCGGCCCGGCATCGACCACGAAGCGCTGGCGTCCAGCGCCGCGGCGCCGCGTCCTCGGGAGCAGGCAAGGGTGACGGCGCCAGGTCTCCGTTGCCGATCCGATCCGACAAAGTGAGTCTCCCCGGAAGCCCGCTCGCAGCCGCCGGCGGCTTCTGCCATACTGCCGGGCCCCCACCGACAGCAACCCCTTCCTACCGCGCAGTGCGACTCACCGTCGAGACCGGCCCTCTTGCC
>JAGQRA010000674.1 GCA_020425885.1 Planctomycetota bacterium
CTGGCCCGTCACGATCTGCAGCACCTCAAGGTGGCGCGGCTCGGCGACAACATGCGCCAGGTCGCGGTGACCGAGGGCGACAAGGTCGAGGCCCAGATCCAGCTCGGCGTCGAAGTGCACGGCTACGGCGTCGGCGATCTGGTGCAGTGCATCAAGGCCATCGGCGACGCCGAGGTCGACCGCCTGGTCGCCACCTACGACGACGCCTACACGATGGCCGAGAGCCTGCGCGAAGGCGGCAGCAAGCGCGGCGCGCTGCGCTACGCGGCCCGCACCGAGCTCGGTCTGCGGGCGTTCCTCGCCGACGTCGGCGCTTGCGCCTTCACCGACACCTTCGAGGATCTGCACGGGCTCGACCAGCTGCCCGGCTTCGCCGCCCAGCGGCTGATGGCCGACGGCTTCGGCTTCGGCGCCGAAGGCGATTGGAAGATGGCGGCGCTGGTGCGCGCCATCAAGACCATGACCGCGGGGCTGCCGGGCGGCACCTCGTTCATGGAGGACTACACCTACGACTTCGGCACCGGCCAGGTGCTCGGCGCCCACATGCTCGAGGTCTGCCCGTCGATCACCAGCGACCGGCCGTCGTGCGAGGTGCACCACCTCGGCATCGGCGACAAGGACGACCCGGTGCGGCTGGTGTTCACGGCCGACGCCGGCGCCGCCATCAACGTCGCCATGATCGACATGGGCGACCGCTTCCGCCTGCTCGTCAACGAGGTCGACGCCCGGACGCCGGAGCACGACCTGCCGAAGCTGCCGACCGCGCGCGCGCTGTGGACGCCGCGCCCGGACCTCAAGACGGCGGCGGCGGCGTGGATCTGGGCCGGCGGCCCGCACCACACCGCGTTCAGCCAGGCCGCGACCAGCGAACACATCGAGGACCTCGCCGACATGCTCGGCCTCGAGTGCCTGTTCATCGACGCCGACACCCGACTGCGCGAGTTCAGGCAGCTGCTGCGCTGAGCCTCGCGCACCGGCTTGCATCTGCACTCGGCGAGTCGGCAAACGCCCCGGTGACAGCGGCAGTCTCCTGGCAGCGGTCCATCACAGCCCGAAGATCGCCGCCAGCCCACCCGTCGTCACCAGACCGAGCGGGTTCAGCGGCGCAGTCGGATCGAACACGAACCACTCGTGCAGCATCGTGAACTCCAGCAGCGCCGTCGAGTTCGGGATCGCGATCGTGCGCGCAGCCGAGCCCGTCGCGTCGGTGACGGCGCCGGCGGTGGCGTCGAGCGACACCCACATCGAGCAGCCGGGCCCGGCACCGTAGCCTCTGAGGCTGCGCGGCAGCGGCAGCCCGAGATAGGTCGTGCTCGACAGGCCGGTCGCGAGGATGGCGAACGTCTGCGCCGGCGCGCCCTGCAGGGTCGGCTGGTAGCTCTGGCCGAATCGCGGCGTGCCGACGGTCGTGATGACGGGGCTGCCGAGGCTACCGATGCACGGTGACCCGAAGGCCGCGGTGCGGCCGAGCGGCGTACGCATGCGACCGATCTCGTTGAGCAAGGCGTTGTAGTTCTGTTGCTGCGTCGCGGTCAGCGTGCCGCCGAGCAGGTTCTGCGTCTCCCACGGATCGGCGACGAGGTCGAACAGCTCGCGGGTGCCGTTGTAGCGGTTGATCAGCTTGTAGCGATCGTTGCGGACCGTGGCGTGGCCGTTCTGGTTCGGCGACGGCCAGGTGTTGCCGGTGAACTCCTCGGTGAACGCGAACGTGCGCAGCGGTGCCTGCCCCGGGTTGTTCAGGTAGGGCACCAGGCTGACCCCGTCGATCGCGAGCCACGGCGGGATCGCCGACTGCGCACCGGTCAACTCCATCACCGTCGAGAAGACGTCGACCGCGCAGGCCAGCGCCGTGACCTCACGACCCGGGTTGACGCACGCGGGCCCGGAGTAGATCAGCGGCACGTTGACGCCGCCTTCGTAGGGCGTGCCCTTGGCGCGCGACGGGATGAACGGCGGCTCGGCCATGTTCTGCACCGAGCCGTTGTCACCGAGGAAGATGATGTGGGTGTTGGCGACGACCGCGGGGCCGAGCGTGTTCAGCAGACGCCCGAGCTCGGTGTCGAGCGCCTCGATCATGGCCTTGTACTTCTCGCGGTTGGCGCTGCCGCTGGTGAGGTTCGGGCGCGTGTGCAGCGTCGCCGGCGGCACGTGGAAGGGGATGTGTGGCTCGTTGTAGGCGAGGTAGCAGAACCACGGCCCGCTCCTCGACTGGATCCAGGCGAGGGCGTCGTCGGTCTGCCGGATCGTCGCGTAGGTCGTCGTGGTCTGCTCGACGCCGTTGCTGACGCGCGGCCAGGAGTAGTAGTCGGGCAGCTGACCGGCGAGGAAGCCGGTGTAGTGGCTGTAACCGCCGAGCGTCATCGGCACCGTGACCGGGAACGTCGCGTCGTGCATGTGCCACTTGCCGATGGCGGCGTGGCTGAGCCCGGTAGCGGCGAGATCGAGCAGCTCGGGCAACGTGCGCTCGGCGGCGCGGATCGTGCCGACCGCCGGGCCCGAGTTGTTCGGATGCGCGATCCAGCGGCCGACCATCGTGCGGCACGGGTGCCGCCCGGTGAGGATCGCGGCGCGCGCCGGCGAGCAGCTCGGATAGGCCCAGGCGTTGCGGAACAGCACGCCGTTCTGCGCCAACGAGTCGATCGTCGGCGTCGGCGGCGGCGCACTGCCCTCGGCGTAGCAGCTGACGTAGTCGACGCCGAGGTCGTCGGCCAGCACGACGAGTACGTTGTGCTGCGCCGGGGCGGCGGCCGCGAGCGCAACCGCCGCGAAAGCGATGATCAACAGTTGGCGCGGATCAGCGCGCACCGAGGGTGATCTCCAGGCCGTTGCTCGCGGTCATCGAGGTGATGTTGATGCCCGCGAGCTCGAGCTGGATGATCTGCTCGTACATCTGCAGGCCGGCGAAGGCGGCGACGTTCGGCGTGCTCAGCGACGTCGTCGCCGTGCCGCCCGAGTTGACGAGGAACAACACGCTGTCGTTGCGCGCCAGCAGGTTGCAGCCGACACCGGCGGCGGGGTGGAGCGCGATCAGCGGCAACGGCAGGGCGCCACCGGTCCAGGACGTGTTCGAGAAGCCGAGGATCTCGAAC
>JAGQRA010000675.1 GCA_020425885.1 Planctomycetota bacterium
GATTCCGGGTCGTCCGGGTTTTTCGCGTGCGTACGGCGGCCGCCTGGCAGTGAACCGATGTGAACTCATCGTCATGCTCCGTCGCGCTCGCCGGCGCGGTCTCCCTGCTGTTCGCCCCAACCGCCATGGCCCAGCTGGTGCCGGGCAGCTACCCCCTGGATCAGAGCTACGTCGGCCAGACGATCACGTTCTCCGACGGGATCGAGTCGCTGGTCGACACCGCGACCTGAACCTCGACAACGTCGTGCGCTGGCTCGACCATCACGTCAAGGGCGCCCCGAACCGCGTCGATCTCGAGCCGCGCTACGAGTGCGCGGTGACGCCGGCCTCGCCGGTCGCCTACAACGACCAACACGCGGCCTGGCCGCATCGCTTCAGCCCGACCTGGCCGCCGGCTACGCCCGAGCAGCATCTCTACCTGCACGACAACGGCACCCTCACCGCGGCGGCGCCGACGGCGGCCGAGCCCGACCAGGTCATCACCCACGCGCTGCCGGCGGGCTACACGCTCGCCGACTTCATCGCCGAAGGCGGCGGGGCATGGGCCCCCTGGATCACGATCCCGGCGGTGCAGGAGGAGTACGTGGGCACGCCGCTCACCGCCGAGACCGAGATCTTCGGCCGCCCGCGCCTGACCATGGCCGTGACCGTCAACAACTTCCACTTTCAGCTCAGCGCCACGCTCTGGGCCCGCATCGCCGGCCTCGGCGACCGCTTCCTCAGCAGCGGCACGGTCGGCCGTCGCCTGGCCATTCCGGGCCAGCACCAGATCGAGATCGTGATGCGCGATGCCGCCTTCGTGCTGCCGCCCGGCGCCCGGCTGGTCG
The DNA here is from genome assembly GCA_020425885.1 of Planctomycetota bacterium. The sequence continues at coordinate 828 of JAGQRA010000675.1, forward strand.
TCAAGCTCAGCAACCTGCCGCTCGACAACCCGCCCGGCCAGAACCGGATGCACTGGGTGCCCGACTTGCACGGCAGCTTCATCGCCAACGTCCACATCAGCGACCAGCTGCCGGCCGAGCTGCACCTGCCCGTCGCCACGCGCCGCGGCGTCGACTTCACGCCGCGCCTGACCGAGGCCTCGGCCGCCGCCGGCATCACGCTGCCGATGGCGATCGCCGCCGGACTCGGCCGCGGCAACAGCTTCTACGCCATCTTGTTCAGCTTCAGCGGCATTGCCCCGCCGGTGACGGCGCTCGGCGAGACGATCTGGATCAACCCCGATCCGTTGACCGCCAGCTACGTGCAGACCGGCTTGCTCGACAACCTCGGCCGCGCCGGCCCGAGCTTCGGCATCGCGCCGGGAATCGCCCCGCCCGGCATCCGCATCGCGATGGCAGCAATCGTGCTCGACCTTCCCGGCATCGTCGCCAGCACACCGATCCAGCTCGCCGTGTCGAACTGATACCGCGGGCGGTCGCCGACAGCAGATCGGAGAGGAAGGTGCGGCCAGGGTGGAACGCGGCTGCCGCGGCACCGCCCGCGCCGTCAAGCCGGCAACCGTTGCGAGGCGAGAGCGATGCCACCGATGGTTCCCGGCCAGGCTCGGGTTTCGTGCGGCATCGCCGGCGATAGCCGGTAGATTCCTCGGCCTCCTTCGCGCATGACAGATACCTCGTCCCCTCCTGCTCTGCGCCGACCGTGGCTCACGATCGCGCTGCTCGCCGGTGCGCTGCTCGCGTTCCAGGTGCTGTTGACGCGCGTTTGCGCGCTGCGGCTGCACTTCCACTTCGGCTTCCTGATCATCAGCAACAGCCTGCTCGGCATCGGCGCCAGCGGCTCGCTGCTGGCCTTGCTCGATCGCCGGTGGCGACGCGATCCGCAGGCCTGGATCGCTGCCTTCGCGTTGATTTTCGTCGTCAGCCTGCCGGTGTCGTGGGCCTACGTGCTCGAAGCGAAGATCCCGGAGGACCTGAAGTTCGTCGTCGACGGCGTGGTCCGGTGGTCCGAGATCCTGCAGTTCACCGCCTTCAACCTCGCCTGCGCCGTGCCGTTCTTCTTCGGCGGCACCGCCATCGGCCTGTTGCTGTCGGCGCACGCCGCGCGCGTGCATTCGGTCTATGCCGCCGATCTGATCGGCGCCGGCATCGGCTGCCTGTTGTGCCCGATCCTGCTCTGGCCGGTCGGCGCCGGCGGTTGCTTCGCCGCCACCGTGGCGCTGGCGCTGCTGGCCGCGATTTCGGCCTGGCCGGCGGCGCGCCCC
>JAGQRA010000676.1 GCA_020425885.1 Planctomycetota bacterium
CCGACCATGGAGGCCGCGGCCCGACATCGGCTACTCTGCCGCGATGCGCCGCCGTGCCTTGCTCGCCTCGCTCCTCACCGCGGCCCTCGTTGCGCAAGCCGCACCAGGGCAACCGGCCGAGTTGCCGGCGATCGGTGAGCCGGCCGCGCTGCCGAAGGGGGCCCCGCCGCACCTCGCCAGGATCGATCGCCTCGATCTGCGCCGCCACGCCTACTGGCTGGCCGACGACGCGCGCCAGGGCCGCTACACCGGCAGCGCCGGCCAGCAAGCGACCGTCGACTACATCGTTGCCCACTTCAAGAAGCTCGGGTTGAAGCCGCTCGGCGACAAGCGCAGCTACGTGCAGACCTACCCGCTGAGCCGGACCATCATCGGCTCCGGCACGGCTCTCACGTTCGGTGAGCGCGAGATCGCGACCGGCTTCGCGTTGCTGCCGGCCAAGGACGCCGACGACAAGGTCACGGTGAGCGGCAAGTTCGTATGGTGTGGCAACGGCACCGGCGACGACGTCACCGCGGGCCTCGCCGGCCGGATCCCGCTGGTGCTGCTGCACGGCCTGCGGCCGGGCGGCGGCCCCGGCAACGACCTGCAGGCAGTCCACCGCTACGAGGCCATCGCCAAGCAGCTCGCCCACAACGGCGCCGGGGCGGCGGTCGTCTGCCTGCTCGAGGACGCATCCTCGATGGCCAACACGTTGACGTACAAGGCCATGCTCAGCGACCACCCGCGCCTGCAGAACCGCCGGGGCCAGGGCGGTGCCGTCGTCAGCATCCCGTTGCTCGTCCTGCCCCGCGAACTGTGCCTGCCGTTGCTCGAACATGTCGGCATCACCCTGGATCAGGACGGCGCCCCGGTGACACCTCCGACCAAGCAGGATGCCGCCGGCAAGCTCACGATCTGCGTCGAACACGACGACAAGGGCACCGGCAGCAACGTCGTCGCCATGCTGCCCGGTCGCTCGAAGAAGAAGGAGGCGGTCGTCATCTCGGCGCACCACGACCACATCGGTTTCCGCCTCGACGGCGATGCCTTCAACGGCGCCGACGACAACGCCAGCGGCACCGCCGGCCTGCTCGAGATCGCCGAGGCCTTCGCCAAGGGCGGCAAGCGGCCGGCACGATCGATCATCTTCCTGTCGGTCAGCGGCGAGGAACTCGGCATGTGGGGCTCGGCCTGGTTCGCCGACCACTCTCCGTGGCCGCTGGAGGACCTGGTCGCTGACGTCAACATCGACATGATCGGCAGGGCGGGCGGGATCGATGACCGGATCGACCTCCAGGTCACGCCGAGTCACGGTCACGAGAAGTACTCGACGATCGTCCGCGACGGCGTCGCGCTCGGCGCCAAGTTCGGCATCGCCTTCACCAGCGGCGACACCTACTACCGCCGCAGCGACCACTTCTCGTTCGCGCAGAAGGGCATTCCGGTGGTCTTCTTCTGCGACGGCGAACATCCCGACTACCACCAGGTCAGCGACCACCCTGACAAGCTCGACTACGCCCACATGGAGGCCATCGCCCGGCTCGCGTTCTGGACCGGCTGGCTGGTGGCCGAGGCCAAGGGACGGCCGCAGGAACTCGGCGCCCGGAGTGACTGGTGACCCAGGGCGACTGGTGATCCCGAGCGGCGCCGACCGTCAGCGCTGCGTCGGGGGGGGGCATCAGAACAGCTTGAGGCCGCCGCGCCGCGGCTCTTGCACGATCATGTCGTCGTCGGTGTCGAGGACGCCGTCCTGGCCGAGGCTGCGGACCTGCCAGCGATTCCCGATCCGACGCTGTTCGATGCGATAGTCATTGCCCCAGGGATCCTGCAACGAACCCTGGTAGCGCGGGGCGCCGTCCTGCGTCGACTCGGCCACCTGCTTCGCGGTCGCGACCTCCTCGGGCTGTTCGCCGAGCCGGTAGTCGCGGGCCGCCGCGGCCAGGGCGCCGAGTTCCTTCTTGCACCGCTGCCGCAACTTGACCAGCGCGCGATCGAACTTGGGATCCGGCCGCGGCGCACAGTCCCAGGCGACGAGCCACTCGTGATCGACCTTGGCGAACCCCAGGTCCTGGATCAGTCGTTGCTCCATGTGCGGCAGGTGGGCGGCACCGTAGTAGATGCCCAGCTTCTTCTTGCCGGCGGCGATCTCGCGCCCGAGCACCTCGAGACACTTCTCGTTGCGACCTTCCAGCAGCGTGCTGCCACCGTTCCGGCCGCCGGCGCTCAGCATCTCGATCTCCTCGAGCTGGGCGGCAAGCGTCATGCGCAGCAGGTGACGTCCCTCGCCGCTGCGGAACGCCTTCACCAGGTCGAACGGCTCGGGCTCGGGGGCGTCTTCGTCGTCTGCCTTCTCGCGCTGCGCGTTCATGCTGTCGACCATCATGTCGAACATGATCGACAGCAGGCTCTCACCGCGCTCCGCCATGCTCGCCTCGAACTCCTGCGGCGTCATGTCGGCATGCACGAAGTTGTCCGGCTGGTAGTCGATGACATCGAGCTGGAACGACAGCTGCATCGAATTGCGCATGCCCTGCTGCAACAGCGATATCGGACTGAAGCCCCGCTCGCGGTCCTTGCTCGGACGATAGTCCGGCGGCCCGACCAGCTCGTAGAGCAGGGCATCGCAGGTCGTGAAGCGATCGTTGAGCAACTCGTAGCACGCCTCGTCGGCGATATGGACGGCGCCGAAGAAGCGCACCTCGACGTCGCCCTTGCGATAGGTCGTGATCGCCGTGTCGAGGTGACCACCCTCGCCGACCTTGACGAAGCGAACGAAGTCGCTCGGCGTCCCGGTCGGCGCATCGGTGACCTGCTCGTGCTGCGCCACCGCGAACGAGACCGGCATCAGGACGGACAATGACCAGGCGGAGCAACGCATGCGGCAATGATCGGCCGGCCGAGGTTTCGGTGCCAGGACCAAAAACCACCTGCAGCCTCGCCGCAGGTGGATTCTGGTCCTGGCACGGCATCTACCGTACGATTACTCACACGGCGTCGTCTTTGGGCCCGACCCAGCACGGTAGATACGGCGTCCCTCGCCATTCCGTCCGAAGCGGTCGCCACAGCTCAGCGGCCCGGTCGACCGCGTCGCCCTGATCGATCTC
>JAGQRA010000677.1 GCA_020425885.1 Planctomycetota bacterium
AGTCGAGCCCGCCCGACAGCGTGACCGTCGAGATCGGGACCTTGAAACCGAGGTTGACGCCGAATCGGGACGCGGCGATGCCCGAGACCGGGTCGAAGCCCAGCGCCGCCGATGGCGTAAGCGAGAGGCTCGCGTACGGGGTCTCGTCGTAGAACGCGGTGTCGTTGAGCGCGGCGATGTCCTTGATCGCCTTGAAACCTTTCTTCGGCAGCTTGCCGTCCTTGACCTCGGCCACTTCCTTGGTGGCGGCGACCTTGCCGTTCTTCACCAACGCGCGCAGCGTCTGCGTGTCGTAGAGCTGTGAGGTTCCCTTCACCGCCCAGACCCGGTTGTCGCCGGCGACGCCGCGCCGGTTGAAGGTCACGGTCCAACGCACGTAGCCGTTGGCGCCGAGCAGCTTCTTGTGCAGCGCGTCGTCTTTGACCAGCTTCGGGTTGGACTCCATGCCGGCGGAGACGGCGTGCGAGACCCGCTGGAACTCCTTCCTGCTCCTGCTGTCGAGCTTGAAGAACTCCTTCTTGCCGATGACGTCGAGCGCCTCGGGGATGCGGTTGAGGATCTCGAGCTCCCACGGCTTGTAGCTGCGGCCGTCGATCAACGGCACGAACAGAATGGCGGCGAGACCGGCGCCGGCGCCGATGCCGGCCGGGATCATGATCGCCGGCTTCTTGAAGAAGGCCTCGACGACGGCGATCGCCTGCTTGTACTCGTCCTTGAGCTGCTTCTGCAGCGGCTCGAGGAGCTTCAGCATGTCGCCGGGTTTCGTGCTCGCGCCGAGCAGCTTGGCGCGGGCCGCTTTCTGCTCGTCGTCGAGCAGCGGCGAGCTGGCGATCTCCCGCGAGATCTTGAACTTGAGCAGCTTGATCCAGTCCTCGTGCGTGAACAGGAGCTGCGGCTTCTTCGCCGTGGCGACGGCGTGCAGGGGTAGGCGGATCGTCGTCCCGACCGGCAGGGGCGCATCGGCTTTGAGGGTCGGGTTCAGATCGAGGATGATCTCTGTGGTCGTATTCCAGTCCTGCTGCAACGACTCGAAGGTCTCGCCGTCGCGGATGATGTGCTCGAAGGTGAGGTCTGATCGCGGCGCCGCCGGCTTGCGCTTGCCGTCCGCCGCGCCGTCGGGGGCACGCTGCAGCAGGCCCGCAGCGGCACCGTTCGCTTGCTGGACGACATGGGTCAGCTCATGCGCCAGCAACCACCGTCCCGAAGTCGACGACGGTGCGTAGCGGCCGGCGCCGAACACGACGTCCCGACCGATGGTGAAGGCTCGGGCGTCGACGGATCGGGCGAGCTCGGCGGCCGACGCATCGGTGTGGACGCGGACGTTGCCGAAATCGTGGCCGAGGCGCCGGCCGAAGTAGCGGTTGATCGGAGCGGGCAACGGCTGACCGCGGCCGGCGATCGCGGCTCGAGCGGGTGCAGAGGTCGGTGTGACGCGAGCGGGGTCCGGCATCGCCACGACCCGATCCGCGGTGGCGTCGGCCTGCCGTTCGAGGGCGTCGTTACTGGCGCCGATCCTGAGCTTGCACCGCAGCGGGGCCTTGTCTGCCAAGGCAGCTCCGCCCGCAGTAGAAGACGCGGCGCGTTCGGCGCGGGGCGGTCGTCTGCTCTGGCGTGCGAGTTGAGATGCCATGACTGAGCTGGGGATCCAGGTCCACCCCGCCTTCGATAGAGGGCACTGTCTTCGCGGTCCGCCATGTCCGCAAGAGCCGGCGAGTTGTCCGAGTGGTCCGCGGGATTGTGCGCTGGACCATCTGCGCCCTATCCTTTGCCCCATGAGCGGCTACCGCCCGCAGGCGCGCGACACGACGGAGGCCATCGACCACATGGTGTTTGCAGGTTTCCGTCGCATGACTCCCGCCGAGCGCCTGGCCCTGGCCGCCGGTGCCTTCCGGTCGATCGAGCTGCTCGCCATCGCCGGCATGCGATCACGCTTTCCGGACGCATCCGAAGAGGAACTGCGACGCCGTGTCGGGGCCAGGCGCCTCGGCGACGAGCTGACCCGACGCGCATTCGGCGCCGCGGCCGAGGCCTGGCTCGGTGAACGCGCAGGACCCCATTGCGGTCGCACTTCAGGTGGGGGGTGTCCTCGAGGGGCTCGGCGTGCGCTACGTCCTCGGCGGTTCCCTGGCGAGCGTCGTGTTCGGCGAACCGCGGGCGACCCTCGACGTCGACATCGCCGCGGACCTGACCGAACAGAGCGTCCGGCCGTTCCTCGAAGCCATTGCCCAGGACTACTTCGTCGACGAGGCCCGGGCCATCGACGAGGCACGGAGCCGCGGGTCGTTCCAGCTCGTGCATCGGGCCTCGATGATCCGCGTCGACATGTTCGTCCCGGCGTGGACGGGGCTCCACCTGTGGAAGTGGCGTCATCGTCGCCGAGTCGCGATCGGCACCGACGGCAGCAGCCTCGATGTCACCGGACCGGAGGCGATCGTGGTGCAGAAGCTGGTCTGGTTCCGCGAGGGTGGGGAGGTCTCGGACCGTCAGTGGCGAGACGTGCTCGGTGTGCTCAAGTGTCAGGGGGATGACTTCGACCTGGTCGCGGCGCGTGAGCAGGCTGTCGCCTGCGCCGTCGCCGACCTCCTGGATCGCGCCGCCATCGAGGCCGGGGTCGAAGAGCCGTGAGCCGCCGCGTTCAGCCGAACAGCGAGTAGAGTGTGATCATCACCGCGATCAGGATCGCCGACCAGGCGACCGGAGCGCCGGCGATCCCGCCGTTCTCCTCCTTCAGGAAGGCCAGTGGCGAACTCAGCGTGAGCCCGTCGGTCTGCAGCGCTGACGGTGGCGTCGTCAGCAGGCTGACGACGACGTGGATGACGCAGCTGCACACGAACAGCCACCACGCCTGCATCATGAAGGGCATGCCGAGCCCCTCGGTCAGCACCTTGGTCTCGCCGACCACCGGGAAGTCGACGAGGAAGGCCGCGACGCCGAGGGCGAAACCGCCGACGAAGGTGGCGATCGCGCCGCGGTGGTTGGCCCGGCGCCAGCCCACGCCGAGCACGAACACGGCCGAGATCGGCGGCGAGATCACCGACAGCAGGACGACCACGGCTTCGAAGATGCTGTCGAATTTCGCGATCAGCGGCGACCAGGAGATGGCGACGAGCATGACGACCACCGCCGTGATCCGGCCGATCAGCACCTGCTGCCGGTCGGTCGTCGCCGGCCGCAGCACCTTGACGATGTCGATCGACACCAGGGTCCCGGCGCTGTTGAGCGCGGCCGCGATCGTGCTCATCAAGGCCGCAAGCATGGCGGCGACCATCAGCCCGGCGAGCCCGGTCGGCAGCAGCTCGGCCACCATCACCGGGAAGGTGTCGTTGGCGTCTTCGATGCGATCCCGGAACAACACGTAGCCGAGCACGCCCGGCAGCACGAGGATGAACACGGGTAGCACCTTGATGCCGGCGGCGAACAGCGGGGCGAGCCTGGCGTCACGCAGCGTGCGCGCGCCGAGCACGCGCTGCACGATGGTCTGATCGGCGCACCAGTACCAGATCCCGAGCACGGGATAGCCGAGCACGATGGCCGGCCAGGTCAGCCCCGAGGTGTTGGCCGCCGTCGGCACCAGGCTCAGCTGCTCCGGCTTGATCGCCTGCTGCAAGGCCTGCCAGTCGTGGATGCCGTGGTCGGGCAGGGCGAGGATCGCGGCGACGGTCAGGATGCTGGCGCCGCCGATCAGGATCACCGCCTGGATGGTCTCGGTGACGACGACCGACTGCAGGCCGCCGACCGCGGTGTAGAGCACCGTGATCAGCGAGATCGTCAGGATCGAGACGTAGACGTCGACGCCGAACAGGTGCTCGAACACGACGGCGCCGGCGTAGAGGCTGACGCCGATATGCATGAACAGCGCGCCCATGAGGCCGAGGCAGGCGAGCAGCGAGCGCGCCGCCGGGCAGTAGCGGCGTTCGAGGAACTCGGGCAGCGTCGCGATCCTGTTCCTGAAGTAGAAGGGCGCGAAGACCAGGCCCAACAGGATGAGCGTGAACACCGCCAGCCACTCGAAGTTGCCCCAGACCAGGCCGTCGTTGAATCCCGATGCCGCCAGCCCGACGAGGTGGATGGTCGAGATGTTGGAGGCGAACAGGGCGGCGCCGATCACGGGCCAACGCAGCGACCGGTCGGCCAGGAAGTACGACTGCACGCTCGTGCGCCGGCGACGCACGCTCCACAGCCCGGCCGTCGTGATGCCGACGAGGTAGAGCAGGACGACGATCCAATCGATGGGGGGCATGGTTGCGATCCGCGCCAGAGGCGTGCGCGCGCGATGCGGTCCGGGCGTCGCGGTCCGATCAGGGCAGGCACGCCGGTCCGGCCGGCTGGAACGACTTGTACTGCAGCACGAACTCACGATGGCCGAGCCGTTCCGAGGCGCTCGGCGTGCCGCGCGACGTCTCGCGGATCCGCGCCATGATCTCGTCGGCGATGCCCGCGAGGTCCGCTTCGCCCGTCAGCACCTTGCCGGCGTTGACGTCCATGTCGTCGGCCATCCGGGCGAAGGTGTCGGGGTTGGCGCAGATCTTGATGACCGGTGAGATGGCCGAACCGACGACCGAGCCGCGGCCGGTGATGAACAGGATGAGGTGACAGCCGCAGGCGATGAGCTCCGAGATCTCGGCGTTGTCGTTGATGTTCGGGAAGCCGAACCGCGGCTCGCCATCGGGCACGACGTCGAGCAGATAGAGGCCGCCCCTGGTCGGGATGTCGCCGGGCTTGAGCAGGCCCGAGACCTCGGCGCTGCCGCTCTTGCTGTAGGCGCCGAGCGACTTCTCCTCGATCGTGCTGAGCCCGCCGTCGGCGTTGCCCGGCGCGAAGCTGGCGTGACCCATCACGCTGTAGTAGGCGGCGGCCTTCTGGATCGAGCGCTGGAGCTCGATCGCCAGGGCCGGCGTCGCCGCCCGCGAGGCCAGGTGGTCCTCGCAGCCGATCATCTCGCCGGTCTCCTCGAAGATGGCGACGGCGCCGGCCGCGACGAGGCGGTCGAACGCGAGCCCGGTCGCCGGATTGCCGCTGATCCCGCTGGTCGCATCCGAACCGCCGCAGATGCCGCCGATCGTGAGGTCTCTGATTCCCATCTCGCACCGCGGCGAGTTCGCCAGATCGGTCAGCGTCGCCCGCACCCACTCCTGGCCCTTGGCGACGGTGCCGGCGGTGCCGCCGTTGTCCTGGATCACGAGGGTCGCGACCGGTCGCCCGCTCGCGGCGACGGTCTCCTGCAGGGCCCACTTGTTGAAGCTCTCGCAGCCGAGCGACACCAGCAACACGGCGCCGACGTTCGGATGCGTGCACAGCCGCTTCATGACGCGGTCGGCGTGGCTGTTCGGATAGCAGCCGCCGAAGCCGATCACCTGCACGTCCCGGTCGCGGAAGGGCGCGGCGATCTCGGCGCTGACGTGGTGGGCGCATTCGACGAGATAGGCGACGACGAGCACGTTGCGGACGCCCTTGCGGCCGTCGTTGCGCGGGTAGCCCTGCCAGGTATCAGCCGATGAAGTCACGTTGGTTCTCGAGGGTGTAGGTCTTCGAGTAGTCGCTCTTCATGTTGTGCACATGAACGACGGCGCCGGGTTCGATCGCCATGGTCGCGGACCCGATCGGCATCCCGTACTTCAGGATCCGATCGCCGGGCGCGATCGGTGCCGCGGCCAGCTTGAAGCCGAGTCGCACCGGCTCGCGGACGGTGATGACGAGGTCGCCCAGTGCGATGCGCTCGCCGGGCCGGAGTTCGCGGCGCGCGACCAGGACGTTGTCCTCGGCGGCGAGCCGGATGAGTGGGTCAGAACTTGCCATGTTTCGAATAGGCCTCGCGCGGGTCCATCCCTTCCAGGATCGCCTTGCGCACCAGGTTCTCGGTCTGCAACACGGTCTCGGTCGCCTCGACGACCTCGACCACCATCTCGCCCGGGATGATCACGACGCCGTCGCGGTCGGCCATGACGTGGTCGCCCGGTCGGATCGAGACCTCGCCGATCCGGATCGGTGCGTCGAAGTGTTCGGGCACCCACCTGCCGACGACATCCATCGGGGTGAAGTATCTGCAGAACACGCGGAACCCGATCCTGCTGATGAAGGCCGAGTCGCGGCAACCGCCATCGACGATGTAGCCGCGGACGCCGCGGCGTTGCAGCGTCTCCGACGACAGTTCGCCCATGTGCGCCAATGTCGAATCGTTGGGCTGGCAGACGACGACGCTGCCCGGCGGCGCCAGGGCGAGCAGTTCGGTCCACCTCAGCAACGTCTCGTGGGCGTCGAGGCTGTCGTCGTAGCGCCCGGCCACCGTGTACACGGGACCGGCGAGCCTGGTGTCGATGGCCAACGGCCGGATCGTGCTCGGCAAGACCTGCTGCGGGCGCCGGCGCTCGCGCAGCACGTCGTACACCGCCCCCGAGTAGCACCTTTCGAGGCGATCGCTGAGTGAGCCTTGCGGGGTCATGGCTTGCCGTGGGGGAGTGGCGGTCTGCGAAGGGGACGGTGCGTGGACGGACGTATCCGCGGCATGTGTCCGCCGCCCCCCGGCGGGCGCCACGATCCCCGTCCCTGTGAGCCGCGTCAACGGGCGCTCGAACGGATTCAGCGGCGGCCGATCGTCAGCCTGCCGCCGGCCGAACTCGCCACGCCCAGTGCATTGGCAGCGGAATCGAGCACTCCGACCTGCACGAAGATCGACAGGCCGGCCGCGAATGCGGGCAGCGCGCCGGTCGACCACAGGCTCGGCGCCGGGCCGAGGAACTCGAGGGTCTGTGGATTGGCAAGCAGGGTGCAGCCGGGCGCGCCGAGTCCACCGAGTGTGAGCGGCAGCGGTCCGAGCGGCGAGTGCGTGTCGTCGAAGCCGACGATCATCAACGTCATGCGGCCTGTCGGCACGCCCGTGACGGTGACCGTCGCCGCGGAGCCGGCCCAAGGCAGATGCGGCTCGGCAACCGCGATGTTCGGCACGTAGCCGGGACCGCAGCCGCTGCCGTAGGTCGAGAACGACGCCGGCAGCACGGTCTGGTAGATCCAGCTCCCGTCGGTGGGGGCGGATTGCGGCTCGTAGCCGCCATGACGGAAGACGCGCCGTCGAAGCGGGTCGTAGACGAGTCCGCAGCCCGTGCCGTGGGTCGGCGTCGTGACCGGTGTCCGTTGTGTCCAGCCGTTGCCATCCCACTCCCAGGTATCGCTGTTGTAGACACCCTGGGAGTCGCCGCCATGCATCACGCTGCGACCGCGGTAGGCGTCGAACTCCATGCCGCAGTGACCGCGCGCCGGCGGAGACGTCGCCGGCGAACGCTGTACCCAGGCACCATTCCATTCCCAGGTGTCGTTGAACGCGATCGCGCTGGGATTGAACTGGATCAGGCCGCCGAACATCACGGCGACGTTCCGATGTTCGTCCCAGCAGATTCCGGGTCCGCGCCGCGCCGGTGGCGACCCGGGTTGGCCGTCGCCTACGAGCTGGATCCAGTTCGTCCCATCCCATCGCCAGGTGTCGTTGCGGTGGGAGCCGTCATGACCGCCGAACATCAGGATGCTCGCGGTCGAGGGATCGTAGACGAAGCCCGGGAAGTACCGCGGCGACGGTGATGCCGACGTCGCGAGTTGGCTCCAGTTCGCGCCGTTCCAGGCCCAGAGCTGGTTGCTGTAGGCCGCGCCCGTCCAGCCACCGAACAACACGCACTGGGCCCGCGCGCGGTCGTAGGCGAGCAGGCAACCGTAGGAGGCAACAGGGGAGCTCGGCGTCGTCCGCTGCACCCACCCCGTTCCGGCGGTCCATTCGCGCGTGTCTCCGAGGATGCCGGTGGTGCCCCTGCCACCGAAGACCACGATGACGTCGCGGGCACGATCGGCCGTCATGGCGTGGTGATAGCGCTGAATCGTGCTGCCCGACGACCCCGTGATGTCGGTCCAGTCGGTCTGGGCCGGCAATATCGTGGCGAGAAGGATCAGCGGCAGGACGATGCGGCGCGAGTGCGAAGTGGATTCCATTTTCGTGTTGACGAGTTGCGATGTGTTGTGCGGCGAGCACCGCAGCGAGCGCCGAGCCGCAGCTGTAGCTGGCGAGCGGCATCGGCAACCCCGTCAACCCACCGGCTGGCAGGTCGATCGGATTGGCGTCCGGCTACGCCTCTCTGGGGATGCACGGATCGATGATGAGGATACCGTGGGTGACCATACCGGGCCTTCGGCTCGGAAGGGTGAGCGATGTGAGACGCCATGACCGCCGAACCCCAGCAGATGCTCGCCTCGGCCCGTTTCGGGGCGTGGCCGAGGAGCTGGCGATTCGCGCCGCTGGCGGCGATGCGGCGGCGGGGTCGGCAACGGCGGAGGTCTTGAGTCGCGGCCTGCTGGCCTGGACGTTCGCGGTGCGGTCGGAATGCTCGGAGCGGATCGTGAAGCTGTTCTCACCGCAGGTGGCCGAGTTCTTCGAACGCGACCCCGACCCGCGGGTGCGCACGTTCGGACGGTTGTTCCCGATCGCGCCGTTCTTCTCGACGACGGCACGATGGTCGCTTCCCGCCGATGGCCTCGCGCCGGTGCGGGTGGCGGAGGTGCTCGACGAAGGTGTGCTCGACGGCTGCGTGTCGTTCGTCGTGATGACGCGTCTGTCCGGCGATCGGTGGCGACCGCGGGCCTGGCGCTCGGCGTCGGCGCGCCGGCGCGGCTCGCGGGCCCTCGGCGCGTTGACGAGAAGGCTGCACGGTGCCGACCTTGTCGCATCGGACGCGCCGAGGTTCGAACCGAACGCGTGGCTGGATCGGGTGGGCGAGCTGCTGTTCCTCGTCTGCGATCAGATCCAGGCCGCCGTTCCCAAAGGCGCCGGATCCGTCGCTCGCCTTCACGGTCGCGTGCATGCAGTGCTCGAGCTGGCCCGGACGATGCCGCTCGGCGGCGAGGTCCTCGTGCACGGCGACTGCCATCCCGCGAACCTGTTGTTCGACGAGCGCGGTGAGGTCTCGGGCATGGTCGACTTCGAGCTGATGTGCCTGGGGCCGGCCGCGCTCGACTTCCGGCACCTCTCGAAGTTGGACGCCGCGGCGTTCCTGTCGGGATACGGCGGCTACGACGGCGGCCTCGAGGAGGCCTGCTGGCTCGGTCACTTCATGGACCTGCTGTGGGAGGGGCTCGGGCTGCTGGCCCAGCTCAGGATCCGCGGCGATGCGATGTCGGGCGCCGTCCGGCGACGATTGGCGCAGTGGCTCTACCTGCTCCGGCTGTGCGAACGGAAGGAACTGCGGCGCGGGCCGGCCTGGCGGCGTCGGCTGCGGCGGCTGGCGATCCGGTTTGGTCTCACGCTGGAGCGGGCGAGTCGGCCGCTGCGGTTGTCGCGTTCCGAACCCGCGGCGTCGACGCCGGTATCCACCGCAGCCCGGGTCGCTGTGATCGTGCCGACCTGGAATCAGTGGCAGACCACGACCCGGCCGTGCCTGCGTTCGTTGTTGTGGTTCACGGACATGCCCTATCGCGTGATCTTCGTCGACAACGGCAGCGTCGACGACACGCGAACCGCACTGCGGCGAGCGGCAGCCGGGGACCCGCGGGTCGAAGTCGCCTTCGCCGATCGCAACCTCGGCTGGGCCGGCGGCTCGCTGCTGGGACTGGATCGGGTGCACGCGACCGACACCCATGTGCTGTTGCTCAACAGCGACACGATGGTCACGCCGCGATGGTTGGCGAAGCTGCTCGGGCACCTCGTCTCCGGCCCAGCGGGCACGGTCGTGATCCCTGACGAGTATCCGCAGGAAAGCGGTGCCGTCGGCCCGGCCGCGCCGGAGGCCGCCATCGTTCCGGGCACGGTCTTCGCCGCGCCGCCGCCCGCGCTCGGCTGTGTCCTCGACCTGTCGGCGCGGGTCGAGCAGCGCCACTGGAGAATCGCCCGGCCCGGACCGCCGAGTGGCTTCTGCGCCTTGTTCGACGTCGCCCAGGTGTCGCGGGTGAGGCAGTACCTGGCGGACTTCGATCGCTATCACGCCGGCGAGCTGGACCCGATCGAGGCCTGGCGCAGCTCGGGCCTGCGATCGCTGGTCGCGATGGACACCTTCGTCTTCCACGCGCGCGGCGGCTCCGGCGGCTACTACCGCTACGATCGGGCCAGGGCGCTGTGAGCGAGCGGCCCGCGGTCGTGAGCAGGTCACGGCGACGCCACGATGCGTTCGCGTTGTTGGTGCTGCTGGCGTTGGTGCTGGTTCCGGTCGCCGCGACCCTGGCCGGCGATCGTGCCTACCTGCCGCGGCATCCTGGCGCGCGCGACCTGCCGTGGTCCGCGGTCGCCGGCGCAGAGTTCGCCGCCGAGCCCGACAACCGCAGCTTCAACGACAAGATCTGGCTGATCCATCCCGGCCTCGCCTACGGCAGCGCCGCGTTGCGCGGCGGTCGGCTGCCGTTGTGGAACCCGTCGTTGCTCGCCGGTCTCCCGCATGCGGCCAATCCGATGTCGGCGGTGTTCTACCCGCCGAACTGGGCGGTGGCGTGGTTGCCATCCGTCGACGCCGTGTTGGCGATCGCCGCGCTGCACGTGCTGCTCGGCGGTGTGTTCATGTTGATGTTCCTGCGGACCAGCGGCCTGTCGCCCGGTGCCGCGCTGATCGGCGCCATCGGTTTTGCCTTCTCGGGCTGGGTCGCCGCGCATCTGCACAACACGCAGCTGGTCGCGACCGTGGTCTGGGTGCCGCTCGGGCTCTGGGCCATGGAACGTCTCTTCCGTCACGGCCGCTCCGGGCCGGGGCCGTTCGCCGCGCTCGCCATGGCCGTGGCGATGATGTGGCTGGCCGGATTCCCGCAATTCGCCCTGCTCGGTTGCGTGGCGTTGCTGACCTACGCGGTCTGCGGGTTGCTCGCGAACCGAGGTCGGCAGCTGCTGCGTCGCGCGGCCTGGCTCGGCGCCGCCGCGGTCACGGGGTTGCTGCTGGCGGCGGTCCAGCTGCTGCCGACCTTGGAGCTGATGCAGCGCGCCGCGCGCGGCCCGCGAACGGTGGCGGACCTGCAGAGCGAACACTATCGACCCGGAGCATGGATCGGCCTGGTGCTGCCGCGCACGCTCGGCGATCCGATGCGCGGTGAGGATTGGCGACAGCAGGGGCTCGCGCCCGCGCTGCTCGGCGAGGGGCCGCAGCGCACTCCGCCGCTGATCGGCAACTGGAGCGAACGCACGGTCTATCCCGGCATCGCGGTGTTGCTGTTGGCCGTCCTGGGACTCGGCTCGCGGCGACGTCGCACCGCGGTCTCGCTGATCGTCACGGCCGGGGTCGGAGTGGCGATGGCGTGCTCGACCGTCTGCATCGCGGGCTATGGCCGCCTGCCGGGTTTCGCGGCGGGTGCGCCGGCGCGCGCGGTGCTGTTGCTGGCCATCGCCGTGCCCGCGTTGGCGGCATGCGGTTGGCGAGTCCTGCTCGACCATGTCGAGCGGCGGCTCGGCGCCGCGCTGGTCGTCGCGCTGTTCGCCATCGCCGTCGGCGCCGGCGCGCTGGCCGCGGTCGCGCTCGTCGCCGATTGGTACGAAGGCCTCGTCGTCGATCTGGTCGTGTTGGCCGCGACGACGCTCGCCCTCGGCGGCTTGCTGCTGCTGCATCGGCGCGCGACCCTGGGCCGGCGCGCGCTGTGCGCCGGCCTGATCGCGGTGGTGGCGGCAGACCTGCTGGCATTCTGGTTGCCCGTGAACCAGCCGGTCGCGAAGGCTCGGCTGTACGAAACGACGCCGGCGCTGCGGTTCCTGTCGGAAAACCTCGGGCACGATCGGTTCCTGCGCATGAGCGAGAACCGCGCGCAGGCGGTGACCGATCGCCCGGTCCTGTTCCATTGCAATCAGAACCTGCTGTTCGGTCTGCGTGATGCGCAGGGCTACGGCATCCTCGTGCCGAGGCCCTACCTGGAGCTGTGGCGCGAGCTGGCCAGCCTCTGGAGCGGCGTCGGTTTCGCCGGCATCGCCGTCGGTGATGCGGCGTCGCCGGTGCTCGACCTCGCCGCCGTTCGCTACCTGATCGCCGCGCGCCCGATGCGCGAGCTGGCCGAGCTGCAGGTCCATCCCGAACCCGGCGCGAACGGCGACCTCTGGATCTACCGCAACCCGGACTTCCTGCCGCGGGCGCGGTTGGTGTCACGGGCTCGCGTGGCCGAGGCCGACGCGGCCAGGCACCTGCTGCTCGACGGCGCTGTCGATCTGACCGAGGAGGTGCTCGTCGACCGGTTGCCCGACCGGCCGTCGAACGCGGTCGCGGGATCGCGCGACCCCGCGGCGAACGGTGTGGATTGGATCCGCGACGAGCCCGAGTCGCTCGAGTTCAGGGTGCAGGCCGACGCGCCGTGCTACCTGGTCGTCGCCGATACCTGGGACCCGGGATGGCAGGCCAGGGTCATCGATGCTGAAGGCCGGCGACGGCAGGCTCCGATCCTGCAGGCGATGACCTGCTTCCGCGCCGTCGCGCTGGCACCCGGGGATCGACGCGTCGAGATGGTCTACCGCCCATGGTCGATCCGCGTCGGCATCGTGACGTCGCTGCTGGTGTTGGTGATCGGCGCGGTCGTGCTGGTGGTGTGGTGGCGTCGATCTACGATCCGCCGACCACGCCCGCACCGCCCGGCGTCACAGCGAGACCGATCGGTCCTCCCGGATCGAGGGCCATCGCCTGGGTGAAGAAGCGGGTGCCGATCAGCCCGGTGGCGGCCGGTATGGCAAGGGTCCAGATGCCCAGGCCGTTCTGCAACGGCACCAGCACGACGAAGTCCGGCCGCACGCGCAGCGCGCATCCCGGGAAACCA
>JAGQRA010000678.1 GCA_020425885.1 Planctomycetota bacterium
GGGTCGCCGAGCTGATAGCGCAGCACGCAGGCATAGGCGGTTCCGGCGGCATGCGACGACGGCTCGATCGTCTGCACCCGACCGCCGGCCGGCATTCTCGGCGTCACGTTCTGCCAGGTCGCGCCGCCGTCGCGCGTGACGTGGATCGGACCGTCATTGGCGCCGGCCCAGATCACACCGCGTTGCACCGGCGATTCCGCGATCTCGTACAGCGTCGAGTAGTACTCCTCGCCGGTGACGTCGCGCGTGATCGGCGACCCCGAGATCACCTGCTTGTCGGCCTCGAACGCGGTCAGATCGGGCGAGATCTGCTGCCAGGTGATGCCGCCGTCGGTCGTCCGGTGCACGAATTGTGATCCGTGGTAGACGGTGTCGGCATCGAACGGCGACACCGTGATCGGGGCGACGCGTTGGAATCGATAGCGCAGCTCCTTCGGGTCGTGGCCGTAGAGATTGGCCGCGCCGACGTAGTACTGCTGCTCCTGACCGGTGCGATCGTTGTAGACGCCGAAGCGGCCCTTGCACGCCGCGTAGACGATGTCGGCGTCTCCCGGCTTCGGCACGGCCGGGCCGGTCTCGCAGCCACCGACGGCCTGCCACGAATCGGGACCGCCGGTGCCGTTGCTCGGCACCCGGATCGTGCTGTTGTCCTGCTGCCCGGCGTAGACCCGATAGGGAATGCGGTCGTCGACCGCCACCTGATAGAGCTCGGCCGTCGGCTGATTGCCCTGCGTCGACCACGTTTGCCCGCCGTCGATCGTGACGTTGGCGCCGCCGTCGTTGCATTGGATCATCACCTTCGGATCTTCGGGATGGATCCAGACGCCGTGGTTGTCGCCGTGCGGCGTCGGGCGCCGCCGCCAGGACGCCCCACCGTCGGTCGACTCCTGGTAGCTCGTGGCGGAAGCGAACAGGTGATCGGCGTCGGACGGATCGCAGTCGAGATTGCAGTAATAGAACGGGCGGTCGAGCAGGCCGCGCTGCGCCGAGACGAACACGAACGTCTCGCCGCGATCGTCGGAACGATAGAGGCCCGGCCGGTCCGCAGCCTCGATCAGCACCCACAGCCGATCGGGTTCGGCGCGCGACACCGCCAGGTCGCTCTTGCCGACGATGCCGCTCGGCAGGCCGCCGGCGAGCCGCACCCAGCTCTCGCCGCCATCGGCGGTGCGCCAGACCCCACCCTGGAGGCCGCCGCTCTTGATCGTCCACGGCTTGCGCTCGGTCTCCCACATCGACGCATAGACCACCTCCGGATCGGCCGGATGGAACTCGAGATCGACCGCACCGCACGTCGGTGATACCTGCAGCACGCGGCGCCAGGTCGCGCCGCCATCGACGGTGCGGTAGACGCCGCGCTCGTCGTTCGGCGCGAACGCATCGCCGATCGCCGCGACGAAGACGACGTCGCTGTCGATCGGGTTGATCTCGATGGCCCCGATCTGACCGGCCGACTCGAGCCCCATGCATCGCCATGTCCGGCCGGCGTCGGTCGAGCGGTAGACCCCTCGCCCCGGGATGACATTGCTGCGCAGCGCGTCCGAGCCGGTGCCGACCCAGACCAGCTCCGGATCGGCGAAGGCGGTGCGGATCGCCCCGATCGACGGGCTCAGGAAGAAACCGTCCGAGACGTTCCGCCAGCTCGAACCGGCGTCCTCGGTCTTCCAGACGCCACCGCCGGTGGCGCCCATGTAGAAGGTCCCCGGCAGCTGCGCCACGCCGCAGACCGCGGTGACGCGACCGCCGCGCGTCGGACCGATGCAGCGATAGCGCAGGGCATCGAAGGACGGCTGGTCCTGGGCGACGAGCGAGCTCGAGGCGAGAAGCGAACAGGCGAAGGGGCGCAGACGTCGCGGGATCATGGGCGTTTCGAAATGGAAAGCGACGCCGCCGACGATACGGAACCGCCTGCGGCATGACGAGCACGCGATGCAGCTCGCGGCTGCCGGCAGGCCTGCCATGACGCCGATGCCAAGGACGTCCCGACGCCGCCTGTCGGAATCGCCTCGCCGGCACTCGGCAGCCGATCAAGCCTCGCGGCACGAAGGGTCGAAGTACCGACGTCATGGACTGGAAGCACAGCCTCTCAACGCGGATCCTGCTCACCTCGGTCGGCACGCTCACGGTGCTCTGCGCGATCATCTTCGCCGTCCTCGGCTCGACCTATCGCAGGGATGCGCGGCAGCAGCTGACGCGGCGCGCCGCGGCCTTCGTCGCCGTGGCCGACGAGACCAAGTCCCATGCCTCGATGCTGCACGAGAAGGGCGTATTCCGCAGCGAAGACCTCGTCGCCGAGCTACGGGAAACGGTGGCCGGCGGCGGCAACTACCGCGATGCGCGCATCTACTCGACGATCCCCGTCGTCGCCGGCTGGACCGCCGCTCGCGCGGCCGCCACGAAGGAAGGGATCGACTTCCGCATCACTGCCCTGGAGGCACGCGATGCCCGCAACGACCCCGATTCCGACGCGGCTTCCGGCACCTTCCGCAAGCAGCTCCTCGAAGACCTCACACGCAAGGTCGACGACGGAGCGGGCCTCACCCTGTCCCGCGTCAACGCCGACACCAACTCGCTGCACTTCATGCAGGCGATCCAGCTCGAGCAGAGCTGCCTGTTCTGCCATGGCGATCCGGCCACCAGCCCGACCGGCGATGGCCTCGACATCACCGGCCATCGCATGGAGAACTGGCAGGCCGGCAAGGTTCACGGCGCCTACGAGGTCATCCTGCCCATGGACGAATGCGACGCGCAGGTCGCGGCGTTCCTCGGTGACTCGCTGCTGTGGTGCCTGCCGTTCGCCGCTCTCGCCAGCTGGTTCTTCGCCACGATGCTGAAGCGCAAGCTGGGACGCCCCTTGGTCGGCCTCGCCGATCGCATGCGCGAGATCGCCTCGGGCGACGGCGACCTGACGCAACGCCTGAACATGGATCGCAAGGACGAGGTCGGCGAGGTCGCGCGATCGTTCGACGCATTCTCGAAGCGGATCCACGATCTCATCGTCGAGGTCGGGAGCGGCACGCAACGGGTCGACGGCGCATCCCAGGCCATCGCCGTCGAGTCGAACCGGCTCGCCGACGGCGCCGCGACCAGCGCCGCCACCATCGAGGAGATCAGCGCCACCCTCGAGGAGGTCCGCGACCTCGCCGCCGCGACCGCGAAGGGCAGCGCCGACGCCAATGCGGGGGCGAAGAAGGCGAGCCAGGCGGCGTCCGTGGGCCGCGAAGGCAACGCGCGGATGAACGAAGCCATGGCGGCGATCCAGGAATCGAGTCAGGCGGTCAGCAGGGTGGTGCGCGTAATCCACGACGTCGCCTTCCAGACCAACCTGCTGGCCCTGAATGCCGCCGTCGAGGCCGCGCGCGCCGGCGAGGCGGGCAAGGGCTTCGCCGTGGTCGCCGACGAGGTGCGCAACCTCGCCAGGCGAAGCGCCGAAGCCGCGTCGGAGACCGAGCAGCTGATCAGGGAAGCCTCGGCCCGGGCCGAGAACGGCACCCGCATCGCCGCCGAATTCAGCGAGGTCTTCAATACGATCACCGCCGAGACCGCGCAGGTCGGCGAGCTGCTGGCCGAGCTCGCCGTCGGTGCCGATGACCAGCGAACCAAGATCGGCATCGCCACGACCGGAGTTGGCAATCTGAGCGCCGCCACCCAGGACAACGCGGCGAGCGCCGAGGAGCTTGCGATCGCGGCGCGCGAGAGCGCGCATCAGATGGGCGAACTCGGCAGTCAGATCAAGCGCTTCCGGGTCGACGCGAGCCAGGCGCGGTAGCGACGGGCAGGCGACGGTCCGGGATCACGCGGCCACGGTCACGGGAAGATGCCTTCGAGTTCGGCGACCGCGACGAAGACGCCGTTGGTGCCCATGAACCAACTGCCCGACGAGCTGCGGAACGCCATCCCCATGTCCACGGTCGGGCCGGCGGCGCCACCGATGCGCGAACCGACGCCGTTGCTGGTCACGCTGGCGGACAGGGCGCCGGACGCAGCCACACCGAAGGCCTGACTGACCAGGCCGACGCCTTCGATCGAGGGAGCATTGGGGAGGCTCCAGGCGATGGGCGGGTAACCGCCGGTCGTGTTCTCGAGCGTCAGCTGGACCAGCGGGGACGACGGCCATTGCGTGCAGCCGACCATGCCGTACGGCGTCAGATCGACGGCCTGACCGCCGAGGCCGACGGCGGCGAAGATGACGGGGAACGCACCCGTAACCGAGGACGTGACGGTCTGCGTCAGGCTGCCACCGACGACGACCGACGTCTCGGAGCAGGTCAACGCCAGCGAGTTGGCGCCGACCGCGCAGCCCTGGACATCGATCGAAGTCGTCAGACCCGTGACCTGGCTGGCCGAGAAGTTGACCGCATCGATCCGGTAGCCGGACTGCACCGCATTGAGGTCATCCGTCTCGACCACCAGCAACAGGTTGCCCTGGCTGCCGTCGAAGGCGAACGGCGAGGTGAACGGGATCGTGATGTTGAACGGCGCGGGCTGCACCGCCAACGGTTGGATCGGCGGCAGCGTCAGGGTGCCCTGGAACGCCACATGCCCGACAGCGCTGCCGACGTTGGTCGCGAGGTCGGCGACCATTCCAGCCGCACTGGTCGTCACCGTGTAGGCCGTCACCTTGTAGTCCTTGGTGTAGCCGGGGTGGGTCTGCGCCGCCGTCACCTGACTCTGGCGAAAGCGGAGCCCGGTCACCAGCCCCACCCCCTGCGTGACCCGGGTGGCGTCATAGAGCAGCTGGATCGCGCCGTCCGGGCGCCCGAACGGGTAGGTGTAGACGCTGGGCCCTTCGACGAGGTCCATGCCCGCGGGCAGGACCTTCGTCGTGGTCTGGGCACCGATGCCCACGGTCATTATGGAGAAGAGCAGACAGCTGCTGAGTCGTGACATGGACGCCTCGGTGGTTGCGGGTGGATCGACTGCGGAGGAACTCGGGGCCGGCGAATCGTAACGCGACCTCGCATCTCGGACAGGGGCACCGTATCGAGCACTGCATGCAGCTCGCTGACCCCTCATCGCCCCGGCGGCCGACAGCCCTGCTGGCGGCGCTCCTGCTGTGCGACATCGCCGCCCTGCCGGCGCAGGCAACGTGCGTCGATCGACTGCTCGTCGCCAACAAGGCGGCCGCTTCGGTATCGCTGTTCGACCCGGCCACCGGCGAGGAGCTCGCTGCGGTGCCGACCGGAGAAGGACCGCACGAGATCGCGATCTCGCCCGACGGTCGCACGGCCGTCGTCACGAACTACGGCGCCAGGCAGCCGGGCCGGACGCTCTTGGTGATCGACATCCGCGCCGCCACGGTGCGGAAGACGATCGAGCTGCAGCACACCGTCACGCCCGACGGCGGCGAACCCGAGCAGCGCCCGTTGCTGCGTCCACATGGCTGCCTGTTCGTGACACCTCGACAGGTCCTGCTGACC
>JAGQRA010000679.1 GCA_020425885.1 Planctomycetota bacterium
GCAGCCGCGGGTCGCTATGGTTCTCCGCCCCATGCGCCTGAGCCAGATCCTGATCTCGACCCTTCGCGACGACCCGGCCGACGCCGAGATCCCCAGCCACAAGCTGCTGGCCCGCGCCGGCTTCATCGTCAAGATCGCCGCCGGCGTCTACACCTACTCGCCGCTGATGTGGCGCGTGGTGAAGAAGTTCGCGCAGATCGTGCGCGAGGAGCTCGACCGTGAAGGCGCCAACGAGGTCATGCTGCCGATCGTGCAGCCGCGCGAGCTGTGGGTGGCGAGCGGGCGGTGGGACCGCTACGTGACCGACGGCATCATGTTCACGCTGAAGGACCGCAAGGGCACCGAGATGTGCCTCGGCCCGACGCACGAGGAGGTGATGACGACCTTCATCGACGCGCAGGTCAACAGCTACAAGCAGATGCCGGTCAACTGCTATCAGATCCAGGACAAGTTCCGCGACGAGATCCGGCCGCGGTTCGGCCTGATGCGCGGCCGCGAGTTCATCATGATGGACGCCTACTCGTTCGACGCCGACGGCGACGGGCTCGACGTGGCCTATCAGAAGATGCGCAACGCCTACTGCCGGATCTTCGAGCGCTGTGGCCTCGACTACACCATCGTGCAGGCCGATTCGGGCGCGATCGGCGGCGCCGGCAGCGAGGAGTTCATGGTCGTCGCCGACACCGGCGAGGACGCGATCCTGTTCTGCAAGGAGAGCGGCTACGCCGCCAACGTCGAGAAGGCGACGAGCATGCTGCCGGCGGCGCCGGACGGCGGCGAGGTCGCCGCGCTCGAGAAGCACGCGACGCCCGACGTCAGGACCGTCGAGCAGCTCGAGGCGTTCTTCCCCGGCTGGGTCGCGGGACGCATGGCCAAGACCGTGCTCTACCGGGCGACCTGGGCGGAGGAGGAGAAGACCGTCGCGGTGATGATGCGCGGCGATCTGGAGATCAACGAGGTCAAGCTGGTCAATGCGCTCGACGCGCTGACGGTCAAGCTCGCGACCGACGAGGAGATCGTGGCCGCGACCGGAGCCGAGACCGGCTTCGCCGGGCCGGTCGGCCTCGCCGAGGCGGTGCAGTTGCTGGCCGACGAGTCGCTGCGCGGTCGCACCAACCTGCTGACCGGCTGCAACGAGGCCGGCTACCACTGCCTCAACGTCAACCTCGGCCGCGACTGCCGCATGCCCGAGTTCCGCGACCTGCGCCTGGCCAAGGCCGGCGAGGGTTGCCCGGTGTCGGGCGCGCCGCTGCAGCAGGCGCGCGGCATCGAGGTCGGCCACATCTTCAAGCTCGGCACCAAGTACAGCGCGGCGATGGGGGCGACGTTCATGGACAAGGGCGGCAAGCCGACTCCGTTCGTCATGGGCTGCTACGGCATCGGCGTGTCGCGCACGCCGGCGTCGGCGGTCGAGCAGCACTTCGACGACAAGGGCATCGTCTGGCCTCTGCCGATCGCGCCGTTCGAATGCGTCGTCGCCGTGCTCGACATGAAGCGCGACGAGCAGCGCGCACTCGCCGAGAAGATCCACGCCGAGCTCGGGGCGGCCGGCGTCGAGGTCTGCCTCGACGACCGCGTCATGAGCCCGGGCGCGAAGTTCAAGGACCACGAGCTGATCGGTATCCCGCTGCAGGTCTTCGTCGGTCGCAAGGCCGGCGAGGGGCAGGTCGAGTTCCTGGTCCGCAAGGGCATGCAGAAGAGCGACTGCGCCGCCGCCGAGGTCGTGGCCAAGGTGCGCGCCGCGCTCGGGCGGTAGCGCGATTCAGGCCGTGAGCACGAGGATGCCGTTGTAGAGCGCGTGCGCCAGCATGCCCGGCAGCAGGCTCGCCGAGCGTTCGCGCAGCCAGCAGAACCAGATGCCGAGGCCGATGTGGAACGGCAAGGCGGCGGTGACGCCGTGGCACAGGCCGAACGCGGCTCCGGTGGCGATGATGCCGTGGTTGCGGCCGAGCAGCGCCGAGAACCGACCCTGCACCGCGCCGCGGAACGCGAGCTCCTCGAACAGCGCCGGGCAGAACGCGATCACGAACAGCGCCCAGCCGTCGCCGAGCGCCTCGCGGATGCCGAGCATGAACGAGCTGCTCTCGCCGTCGATATCGATGAAGCCGACCCAGAGCGTCGCCAGCCAGGCCATCACCATCGCGCCGAGCCCGGCCTCGGCGAAGAAGCGGCCGCCGGCGGCACGGAAGCCGGTGAAGGCATAGGGGCTCAGGACCGCGGCGATGAGCACGACCGCGACGCCGGTCGCCATCGAGGTGAACGGCATCACCAGCGTCCGGGCCTGGCCTTCGAACAGCCAGCTGACCAGGAGCCACGGCAGAAGGAACGCGGTCATCATCAGCGCCAGCTCGAGGAACGCCGCGTTGTTCCAGCGCTGCTGGGTCTCGACGTTGCCGTGTTGGACGGTGCCCGGCGCCAGCGGCACGTGGGTCGGCATCGGCGCGTCCGAGACCTCGCCCCTGACCATCGGCAGCTCGACGCGACCCTGCGCGTCGCGTTGCTCCGGGACCGGGGCGATCTCGACCTGCTGCTCGAACGGCAGCGCGTACACCGGCTTGGTCTGGCGCGGCGGCATCTGCATCCAGGCGCCGCAGGCGCAGCGCAGGCGGAAGCCGGCGAGGTCCGGGTGCACCAGCCACGGGCCGTTGCAGCCGGGGCAGTCGACGGTCATCGCCGTCGCCGGATCGAGCTGCTCGCCCTGGGGCCATTGCCGCAACGCCGGGACCTGGCCATCGGTCGGGTCGATCACGGCGTGACTCCGGCCGCAGTCATCACTTCTTCTCGTACCTGGTCACGCTGAGCACGACACGGCTGGCGGTGATCCGTCCGGGCAGTCTGACGGTGGCTGTGCCATCGGCGGCGGTGACGAGCGGCCGCAGGTTGACCTTGTTCTCGGCCAGCATGCGATCCTTGTCGTCGCGCAGCTGCACGTAGAGGTCCTGGCCTTCGCGGACGACGACGGCGTGCAGCCGGGCGGCCTCGTTGGCCGCCGCGGTCGCCAGCGCCTCCCAGGCCGCCGCCGAATCCGGGTGAGACGGACCGCGGCGGATCTCGACCTCGTAGTTGCCCCAGTCGTTCTCGACGTCGATCTGCAGCAGGTCGCCGAACTCGCCGGTCTCGACCGTGAGGCCCTGCGCGTTCGCCGACAGCAGTCGGTCGACGAGGCCGCTGGTCCAGGCGGTGAGCGCGAAGGCCAGCACCA
>JAGQRA010000680.1 GCA_020425885.1 Planctomycetota bacterium
CGTGAGCTCCTCCAAGCTGTCCGGCGACTTCGTCGTCGCCTGGACCTCGGACGCGGCCAGCCTCGCGGATGCCGACCTCCCGGCCGTCGCGGCCCGCGCCTTCGACGCCTCCGGCGACCCGATGGGTGCCGTGTTCCAGATCAACGCGCTCGAGACCGGCGCGCAGGCGGCGCCCGCGCTGACCCACGTCGGCGAGGACTTCCGGGCGGTCTGGGAGACCGCCGCGCTCGACGCCCCCTTCGACATCGCGACGGCGGCCTTCACGCCAGCGATCCCGCCGCAGACCTTCGTGGTCACGAAGTTCGCCGACACCGCCGACGGCGTGTGCGACGCCGACTGCTCGCTGCGCGAGGCCATCGTCGCCGCCAACGCCAACACGCCAGCGGCGGACGTCGTCCAGGTGCCGGCCGGCACCTACGTGCTCACGCGTGTCGGCTTCGACGACAACGCCTTCGCGGGCGACCTCGACATCACCGACGACCTGAGCATCGTGGTCATCCCCGCGGGTGAGCTGACGACCGCCACGATCGACGCGAACGGCATCGACGACCTCTTCGACACCGACGCCAACGACACGGGCCTCGTCTCCGTCGAGATGAACGACCTCATCCTGACCGGAGGCTTCTCCGGAGGCGCCGGCGGCGCGATCGACAACTCCGGCATCCTGACGATGAATCGCTGCCGGATGACGGGCAACGAGAGCGGCCAGAATGGCGGTGCCCTCGACAACCTCGGTCGCGCCACGCTGATCGACACCTGGGTCGACGACAACATCGCGGGCACGAGCGGCGGCGGCATCTCGAACGACGGCGAGCTGACACTGCTGCGCACGACGGTGTCGGGCAACACTGCCCAGAACGGCGCCGGCATCCTGCACCTCGACACCTCGGTGGTGCTGCTGATGTACAACTCGACGATCAGCGGCAACACGGCCACGGTCGGCTCCGGCGGCGGCATGAGCCTGCGGGGCGACGCGGCGATCACGAACGTGACGATCGCGGGGAACACGGCCGCCGGCGGCGCGTCGGCCATCGCCATCGTCGGCCTCGGCACGCCCACCATCACCCTCGCGAACACGATCGTCGAGGGCGACTGCAACGACGACGATCTGATCTCGAGCGACGGCAACATCGAGAGCCCCGGCACCACCTGCTTCCTGACCACGATGGCCGGCGATCAGCTGAGCGTCGCCGCCGCGGACCTGAAGCTGGCCGGCCTGACGGACAACGGGGGCTTCACCCCCACGCGTCTGCCGCTGCCCGGCAGCGTGGCGATCGACGTGGCCGCGACCGAGACGGCGTGCCTCGCCAACGACCAGCGCGGGGTGCTGCGCCCGCAAGACGGCGACGCCGTACCGGAGGCGCTGTGTGACGTGGGCGCCGTCGAGCTCGCGCCGGGCGAGGGCATCGAGATCTTCGCCGACGACTTCGAGACCGGCGATACGGACAGGTGGCAGAGCCTCTTCCCGCCGCCGGTCCGCTGATCCAACCGTCCTCATCCGGGGCGACGGTCGCCCCGGATGAGGACGACGACGTTCGGAACGTCTCTTGCTCTACGCCGCCGCCATGGCGGA
>JAGQRA010000681.1 GCA_020425885.1 Planctomycetota bacterium
AGATGGCGCTCGAGATCCTCGAACGCGAGCCCTGCGCGCTGGTGATCACCGACGTGCGCATGCCGCGCATGAGCGGCATGGACCTGCTGGCAGCGATCAAGGAGCGCGACCCAGACATCGAGGTGCTGATCATCACCGGCTACCCGGATCTGCAGATGGCGGTGGCGGCGATCAAGCGCGGCGCCTTCGACTATCTGGCCAAGCCCTACGGTGAGAAGGACCTGATGGAGCGGGTGCGGAAGGCGGTGGCGCACCGGCGGATCAAGGACGGCAACGAGGCGCTCAAGGAACGGCTGCGCGGCGGCGCCGAGGCGCGCAGCCTGCTCTATCGCTCGGCGGTGTTCGGCGAGGTCGTGGAGATGCTCGAACGCGCGGCGCGGACCGATGCCTCGGTGCTGCTGATCGGCGAGAGCGGCACCGGCAAGGAGCTGCTGGCCCATCACCTGCACGACAACAGCACGCGGTCGGGCAAGCCGTTCGTACCGGTCGATTGCGCCTCGATCCCGACCGAGCTGTTCGAGAGCGAGCTGTTCGGTCACAACAAGGGCGCGTTCACCGGCGCGGTGAGCCACAAGCTCGGGCTGTTCCAGGTCGCCGACGGCGGCACGCTGTTCTTCGACGAGCTCGGCGAGCTGCCGGCGCCGTTCCAGTCCAAGCTGCTGCGCGCGATCCAGGAGCGCTCGGTGCGGCCGGTCGGCAGCCACGAACAGCAGGCGGTCGACGTTCGTATCGTCGCGGCCACCAATCGCGATCTGCAGAAGGACGTCGACGAGGGCCGCTTCCGCGCCGACCTGTTCTACCGCCTCGACGTCGTGCGCATCGCCGTGCCGCCGCTGCGCGATCGACCCGAGGACATCGAGCTGCTGGTCGAACACTCGGTCGCGCGGTTCGGCGGCGCGGCCGGCTTCCGCGGCGTCTCGGAGCAGGTCGCCGAGCTGCTGCGCGGCTACCACTGGCCGGGCAACGTCCGCCAGCTGCGCAACGCGATCGAGCGGGCCTGCGCGCTCGGCCAGCCGCCGCAGCTCGGGCTCGAGGACCTGCCGCCCGAGATCCGCGGCGAGGACGGCAAGATGGTGATGGCGAGCGACGGCGACGGCGGCACCTTCCAGGAGATGAAGGCCCGCCGCATCGCGGCGATGGAGAGCAGCTACATCGAAGGGCTGCTGCAGAAGCACGGCGGCAACGTGACGCACTGCAGCGAGGAGGCCGGGATGGCGCGCTCGGCGTTCCAGAAGCTGATGCAGAAGCACGGCATCAGATCGTCGAGTTATCGCGGCTGAGGCCCACGGCCGCCATCCCCTTCGGTCGCGCGTCGGAGCCTGTCTCGTCCGCCGCTCATCGCTCCACGAGCAGCCCGGCCTGGATGAACCCCTCCTGCCCAGTGGCGCGGACCCTGACCTTCTTCCAGACGGTTCCGTCCTTCGCGGTGAATCCACCAGCGATCACGTCGAGCACGGCATCCGCCGGCAGGAAGACTCGCGGATCCTGGCCATGCTTCGAGCGCGCGACGACGAGCCACCTGCCGGCCTCGCGCGGCACCGTCCGGACCGTCGCGTTCTCCTGCATGATCGCGGCCATCTGCTCGTTCTCGCCGGTGAGGGCGTCGCGGAGCTCACTGAGCTCGAAGGCGTCCCACTCGGGATGCAGCTTGTCGATCGCCGCGTGCATCGCCGCGTTCCAGGCATTCTTGTCGTGGATCCAAGCGTCGTACTTCTTCTGGTAGCCGGGCGTGCCCCGCTCCTTCAGCAGGTTCTCGCCACGAATGCCGAGCACCTCGCCGCGCATCGTCAGCGAATACACATCGATGTCCGGTGACTCGTAGGAGCTCGGCGGCACGCTCGACTTCTCGGGCGGTAGCTGCTCCTGCGGAATCGGCGGGACCCAGCGCGACACCCTCCGCTCCTGGATGTTCGGTGGCAGGTTGCGGATCGATTCGCCCGAACGCCGCGTTGCGCTCGCGAACGTCTCGACCCGATCGAAGATCCACGGCGTCGTCTTCGTCACACCCCGGGCCGACCCGGTCGGGTAGCTACGGGTCCAGATCAGCACGACGACCACGCCCTTGCCGGGGTTTGCGAACAGCTTGCCCTTGACCTCCGGCTCGACCCCCATGAGCGCGCGCCGCGGCGCGGCCTCCTGGATCAGCCCGCCGGCCCAGCCGAGCAGCAGGTTGGTGAGCTCGAACGCGACGATCCCACGTCCGCGCGGCGTCGAGAGGGGGCGCGACGGACCTTTCCCGCCGGTTGGGATCCGGGTCGGTCTGCCCTGGAGCTGCTTGCCCCGGGGCGGGACCGCGCCCCCGGGTTTCGGGCCGGAGCCCTGATAGACCGGGAGCTGTGGTCCCTGCTCCGGTGGCCACGGCTCCGGCAGCGGTTTGAACTTCTCCATCGCCAGGCCCGCGTTCTTGGCGAACGCACGCACCGGCTTGTAGTGCCCCGACGCGTTGCTCCATTCGACGAGCGTGCCTCTGTTCTTCGGCGAGCTGCGAAACCTGATCTCGCCGGCCCATTCGACCCGTCCGCCCGCCGCGGCCTCGACGTGACCGCGCTGCCCGGCGCCGATGATGTTGCTCTTCCGAACCGCCCAGATCTTCCCGTTCTGAACCACGAAGGCGTAGGAGCTGCGCGCCCGCCAGCGCTGGCCGTCGGGGCGCAGCTCGTACCAGATGCCGTCCTTGCTCACCAGCTGGATGCGGCGTACGCCCGGGTTGGGTTGATCCTCGGGGTAGAGGTTGCCGAACGACGGCGGCCGCTCCTGGCGGGCGATGCCGACGGGGCTGCTGCCGCGCACGCGCACCGGTCGGTCAGCGCCTTCGACGCACTCGCGGGCGGCCTCGTCCGCTGATCGCTCGAGCGATCGCGACCGGATCGTACCAGGGACCGCGGTGCTGCCGCGGCGCTGTTGGATCACGTGGGCGAGCTCGTGTGCCACGAGCTGTCGACCGTGCTCGGTGTCGGGTTCGAACCTGCCGGCAGCGAAGACCACGTCGTCGCCGATCGCATAGGCGGATGCCTGCCGCGCCTTCGCGGCCGCGGCGGCGACGCCGTCGGCATGCACCCGGACCTGGCCGAAGTCGAACCCGAAGCGCTGCTGCATTCGGGCGCGCAATGGCTGCGGCAACGGCATGCCTGGACCCGGCACCGCCGGCGCCGGTTGCCCTTCGGCATGGAGATCGGCCGGCCTGGCCGCTCGTCGTCCCGGGCTCGCAACTCGCTGTCTCGACCTCATGCGCAGCTCTCGCGAATCCTACCACCGCCCTACCCAGCCCGGGGCAATCGGACTGATGACCTCCGACCCGGGCCGCATCCCGGTCGGCAACTGAAGCGGCCGTCGCCGTCGGCTATCCTCGGCGCCTTCCGGTCTCGCACCGCCACCTCGACCTCGCCGCGCACCCGTGATCCATCATCCGTCGTTCGTCTTCGTCCCTCTCCTGATTGGCGCCGCGCTCGCCGTCGCCCTGCCGGCGCAGCAGTCGCCCAACGAACGGCTCGACGAGCGGCTCGACGAGATCCTCGTGCGGCTGCAGCGCATCGAGGCGCGCATCGACAAGGTGCAGGGCGCCGGCGCGCCGATCGACACGATCGGCCCGACCGACGCGGCGACCAGGCTGCGCTGGTTCGATCACCACGCCGAGATGGCGGCGAACTCGCCGCATCGCGCGTTGCCCTGGCACTTCCTCGGTCCCGACGACACCAGCGGTCGCGTCACCGACATCGCCTCGCCGATGCCGCGCGGCCGCAGCGCCGTGCTCTACGTCGCCACCGCCAGCGGCGGCGTCTGGAAGACGGTCAACGAGGGCACGACCTGGGAGCCGGTCTTCGAGCACGAGGCCACGGCGTCGATCGGCGACGTCACCGTCGACCCGTCGGATCCGGAGGTGATCTGGGTCGGCACCGGCGAGGCCAACATCTTCCGCAGCTCGATGGCCGGCACCGGCGTCTACCGTTCG
>JAGQRA010000682.1 GCA_020425885.1 Planctomycetota bacterium
CGGCCGCTGAACACCTTCGTCGAGCCGAAGCAGCTGGGGCAGATGCTCGGCAATGGCTCGGTCGCGTGACTGACGACGATGTCGACGATGCCGTCCTGGTCGTAGTCCTGCTCGCCGTTCATGTAGTGCCCGAACGAGTCGCCGTAGATCCCCGTCGACCACGTCCTGATCGGCTGCAGCGTGCCGCTGCTCCACGCCTGCATGATCCCGGTGGTCGTCCAGTTGGCGTTGTTGCCGAGCAGGACGTCGGGGAGGCCGTCGCCGTCGAGGTCACCGCAGCGCTCGAGGCCCTGACTCAGATTGAGGTTCAGCGTCGGACTGCTCATGCGCCACAACGGCGTCCCGGTCCTACCCGAGATGCACTCGCAACCGCCACCGCCGAGAGCGTTGTAGAACCCGACCAGGAAGTCGTCGCAGCCGTCGCCGTCCCAGTCCATGAACTTAGCGAGGGTCGGGCCCCAGTCGAACGCTGGCGATGGGTCGTTCGACTGGGTGCTGTAGATCGGCGTACCGGTGTGGTCGTAGGCCCAGACCTGGTTCCGGCCTGGCATTGAGTACATGATCAGTACATCGGGCCTGCCGTCTCCGTTCACGTCGACATCACCTTGGGCATCCTTCGCATTGACACTGCCAGACACTGGCGGTGCAGCGATTGAGAACAATGGCGCTCTGTTCCGGCTGCCGATGCCGTGAGTTCCGCGGACACCGTTGAACAGCCCCCCAACGAGGACATCCCGCATTCCATCACCATCGACGTCACCGTGAGCACGGAGGTTGCCGCCGAGAACATCCGGCCCTTGTGGCGTGAGCCATGGTTGCCAGCTCCCGGTCCGACTCGAGACCGCCCAGACAGCCCTCGGGCCGACGCCGCCGAGGTTGATCGGCAACTCGACAACGACCGCGAAGTCCTCCTCGTTGTCGCCGTCGATGTCACCGAGTGGTGCGAAGTACGGGATCGGGCGCGGATGTCCCTGCCGGATCCACTGCACGTGCTGAGCGACGGCAACGCCTGAAACGCACAGCACCAACAACTGCGCATGTAACGAGCGACTCGACCTCATTGCAGCTTCACCCAGGTGGCGACCGACGGCACGCCACTCGTGCTCACGAGCCAGAGCATGTAGAGCCCAGGCAGCGCTTCGCGATGGGTCGCCGGTGCGTACGCCGTGATCGTCGACTGCTCGGCATCGAACGGCAGCACGATGCAGCGCTGCGCCGGATCCTGGGCATGGGTCCAGCTGCCGGGAGTCGTCAACACCACCTTGTCGATCGCCTGCAGCGCCGGCACGGTGTACGAAAAGACGAAGGGCGCGCCGTAGCTGAGTACCGTCGGCAGCATCGAACCCCACTGCGGCCGCTGGGCAGGGTCGTCGCGCCAGTAGTGCGGCCGGAACACCTGATAGTCGAAGACGCGCGTGTCGCCGCCGCAGCTCAGGACCTTGCCGCTCGGCAGCAGCAGCGCCGACGAGTGGTAGGTGCGCGCCGATCCCACGTCCATTTCCGGCTCCGGATAGTCGATCAACCAGCCCTCCTTGGCGCATAGCTGCCACTGGCCGTCGAGGAACACTTCGGGCCAATAGCAGTTGTCGCCGCCGGCACCGTGCGCCGAGTTCTGACCGCCGCCGACGACCAGGATCGACGTGTCCGGCAGCAACACCGCCTTGTGGAACTTGCGGCGGTAGATCAAGTTCATCGTCGGGCTCTGGAACCAGGCGGGGCTGGTGGCCTTGGTGTCGAGCATCCAGACCTTGTCGGTGATGTCGACGTCGTGGTGGGTGCCACCTTGGGAGCCACCGATCGCGACAATCATGTCCTGGAACATCGGCGGATCGTTCGGCATCAGCACAGTGGCAGGCTCCTCGAGGAGCAGCGCCGGTCCCGTGCTCGTAACCGAGAGGACCGCATGCGGCGTCGGATACAACATGTTGAAGTTGAAGTGGTCCATCCAGAACGACTCCGTCGGCATTGCCGCCTGCCATAGCCTGCCGGTGAGCGTCGCCAGGTGCTGTCGCGGGAAATAGTAGAACGACGCGTTCTTCGGGTTGGGGCTCGTTGGATCCAACAGGATCTGAGGTCCCGAGTAGAGGCCATCCGTGAATCCGGCTGCCAGCGTCCGGCCGGCAG
This sequence comes from Planctomycetota bacterium, assembly GCA_020425885.1. The sequence continues at coordinate 2,125 of JAGQRA010000682.1, forward strand.
CAACCGTGATGCCACCGGCACCGGTCAGTTCGTCGCGCACGATCACACCGGGCTGGTTCGGGAAGAACGTGTGGTATGCCTCGTAGGTCTCGTGCGCCAACTCCACCGCGCGCGGTTCGTTGATGTCGAAGTCCCATGTCTCGACGCCGCCGGCGACGATCACCGTGTCGTTCGGATCGGGCAGGCGGGCGACGGTCGGATACCAACGCCGATCGACCAGGTGGATTGGTTGCTGATTCTGGTCAGTCAACACCGACCACGGATTCCCCGGCAACGGCACCCGTGGATCGAAGATGCAGATCAGCGCCGAGCCACCGAACTCGACCGGCGGGTTCGGGTTGGTCCCGGTCGTCGGCGCGCTCTGCTGTGTCCAGTCGTCACCGCCGGCGACGAACAGGGTCCCGTTGCGCAGCCAGCAGTGTCCGGAGCAGAACAGCCCCTGGTGCCCGTTCGGCAGCGCGGGCGCGATCGAGCCCTGCGCCGGCGGCGACAAGGCACCGGGAATGACGAACGTGCCGGTGTGGATCACCGCCTGAGCCTCCGGATCGACGATCGCCCACCGCTGCCCCCAATCGCCGTTGAGATTGCCGCAAGCCAGAGTGCTCGCGCTCTTGTCCCAGACCAACACCTTGCCGCCCCACCCGTTCGGATTCGGACTGGTCGGATCGTCCGGTATCAGGCACGCGTGCACGGCATTGAAGCCGGTAAGCGCAGCGCTGACGCAGGTCTGCGTCGGATGTTCGAACGGCGCCTCCCACGCCCCGAGCAGCGGTGTGCCAGCGGGCGGCGGCACGACCTGCGCCTTCAGCTCACCCGACAAGCCGAAGAGAAGAGAAGAGAAGAGAAGAGAAGGCTGTCTGGCCTTCCGTTCTCGTCGAGCGAACCGTGTTGCCGACCTTCATGGAAACGATCTCCTTCGCCACCAACGGTGGCAGGCCCAAGATGCGACTCGGTTCCGGCCGTGCGGTCAACCCCTCCACCCGCGCCACACCTCCACCCTCACACCGTCGCGTCACACGACGCGATCACGAAACACCGGCGAGCAGCATCTCCGCCGAACGCGCGGCACCCTCGAGCGTCGACGGCAGCCCGGTGTCGGTCCAATCACCGCAGACCAGCATGTTGTCCGGACCCGAAGCCAATCGCCCGGGCTTCGGTCGCAGCGCCCGCGATCCCGGCCGCGCGATGAAGGTCGCCAGGTTCTCCTTGCTGATGCGCACGGTCGCCGCCGTCGCCGGGTCGAAGCCCGGATAGAAGCGCGCCAGCTGCCGACGCGCGACGGCCTCGATGGCATCGACCTGCATGCCGTCGAAGGCGCGGCTGCCGCCCGACAACATCGCGAACTCACGCGCCGGCGCGCCCGGTCGGCGCAACACGAAGTGGAACGGGTCGCCGTTCGGCAGCGCCACCACCGGCCCGTCATCCGCGAGCGGAGCCGCGTTCGCCGCGATGGCGAAGTGCGCGCTGACGATCGGCGAGCTGCGCAACGTACCGAAGGCGGGCACGGCGCCGGGCAGCAGCTTCGCGAGCGCGAACCAGGGCATCGCCGCGACGATCTGCGTGCCGCCGTCGACGCGGATCGTCTCGCCGCAGCCGAGTTCGATCGCGGTGACGCGACCGCCTACGCTCCGCATCGCGGTCACGCGCGCACCGGTGCGCAACGTGACGCCGGCGCCGGCCAGCACATCCGGCGCGGGGTCGCCGAGGATCTCGCTCCACGTCACCTTCGGCAACCAGAACGCCGCGCCGCCGGCGCTGCCCATGAACGCCGTGCGCAGCGTGAACAGGAAGTCGGCCGCGGCCGCCGCCTCGGGTTCGACGTTCATGATCGCGCGACACAGCGGCTGCCACAGGAAGTCCGTGGGTTCACCATGCTGCGCCCGGCGTCGCAACCAGTCGTCGAGGGTCAGATCCGCGCCGGCGCCGAACAGGGTCGTGGCCATGCCCCACATCGCGCGCAGCTTGCTGCCGAAGCCGAGGCCGAGGCCGAGCAGGCCGAACGGCATCGCCAGCGGCACCGGCAGTCGCGGCAACGACAGCCGCGTCACGACCCCGCCCGCACAGCGGTAGGCCATCGCCAGCGACCGCTGGCGCTCGAACCGATCCTCGGTGCCGAGGCGACGCAGCAAGGCGCGGGTCGAGCGATAGCAGCCGAGCATCACGTGCGGCCCGTTGTCGAGGCGGCGCGACGACGCGCGATCGTGGAACGCGAACGCCCGACCGCCGAGCTGACGGCGTGATTCGAGCAAGGTGACCTCGTGACCGCGATCGGCGAGACCCAACGCCGCCGTCATGCCGGCCACGCCACCGCCGAGCACGTAGGCCCGCTTCATCCGCGAACTCCGGCGAGGACGCTGGCGGCGAGCCACAGTTTTCTCGCATTGGGAACGCGCACGCGCTCGCCGCGGATGTCGCCGCCGCGTACCGCGAGTCGCCGCAACAGGTCGCGATAGACCGCCCCCATGATCCGGGCCGGGACCAGGGCACGACGCATGCGACGCGGCAATGCCCGCAACGCCGCCCGCGCTGCGGCGAAGTCGTTCTCGGCCGTGGCGATGAAGCGGGCGCACAGTCGCTGCATCGGGCCATCGGCGGCATAGACCTCGGCCGGGCCGTCGCCGCCGAGCCAACCCGGTTCGACGCCGTGATCGGCGAGCCAACTGCGCGGCGCGTAGACGCGGCCGACCGCGGCATCGACCCTGAGGTCGCGCAGGATGTTGGTGAACTGCAACGCCTGACCGAGCGCATCGGCGAAGCGCACCGCGTCGTTGCCGCTGGCGCCCAACACCGGCAGGCAGGCCCGACCCACCGCCGAGGCGACGCGATCGCAATAGAGGCGCAGGTCATCCTCGTCGGCGAATGCACCCGGCTGCAGATCCATGGCGCAGCCATCGAGCAGTTGTACGAGCGGCAGCACCGGCATCCGAAAGCGGACCATCGCCGCGCCCAACGCGCGCCCGACCGGAGTCCGGGCCGCACCGTTCTCGGCGGCCTCGAGTTCGCGGCGCCAGAACGCCAGGTGTTCGGCGCCGATGTCGGCGCTGGGCGCATCGTCGGCGGCATCGTCGGCGACGCGACAGAACGCGTAGATCGCCGTCATCCCGGCCTTGCGCTCGGCATCGAGGCAGACGAAGCCGATGCGGAAATTCGAACCCGATCGGGCCAGGATGTCGTCGGGCGACAGCCCGCTTGCCGGTGGTGCCTCGGCCATGTTCAGCGCGCTGCCCCCGCGAATCGGGGCATGCGTGAGGACATCAGTCCGAGCAGCACGGTGCCCGTTCGTTCGGCCTTGGTCAGATGGACGCGCCCGCCGAGCACATCGCCGTCGACGGCCCGGATGCGCCCGAGGACGGCAGCGGCCCCGCGCAGGATGGCGCGCAGTTCGAAGCGCAGCCGCCCGGTCACGGCGGTCACCAACGGCCAGCCCGCGGCGAACTGCGCGGCGATCGTCTCGGCCTCGAACAACACGAACGCGCGCACCGCGGCCGAGGCCCGTTCGGCGCCGAGCTGCGCCTCGTCGACGCCGAACCGGTCGAGGTCCTCCTGCGGGAAGTAGACGCGATCCCGACTGCGCAGATCGTCACCGAGATCTTGCAGGTGATTGAGCAGCTGCAGCGCCGTGCAGATCGAGTCGGACCAGCGATCGAACCGATCGCTGCGGTGGCCACAGACCCGCAGCACCAGCCGCCCGACCGGATCGGCGGAGCGGCGGCAGTAGTCGAGCAAGCCGGCGCGGTCATAGCGGTTCTGGACCAGATCCTGCGCGAACGCGTCGAGCAGGTCGGTGAACAGCTCGGGTTCGAGCTCGCACTCGCGCATCGTCGCGGCCAGGTCGACGAACAACGTCACCTCGCGGGCGCCGTCGAGGTGCGCCAGGAAGTCGGCGCGGAAGGCCGCCAGCGCCGCCGCGTCGCGCAGCTCGTCGGCGATGTCGTCCGCCGTACGGGCGAAGGCATAGATGCGGTGGAGGTGACGGCGGGCCCGGCGCGGCAACAGCCAGGAACCGACCGGGAAGTTCTCGTAGTGCCGCCTGGCCAATTCGCGGTAGCGGCTCGGATCGGCACCCGGGTGCAGCATCTGGTGGGTCGGTGTCAAGACGGCGGCGCGGCGGTCGGTCGACGCGCCAGCCAGGGCTAGGCTACAGTCGGCGCCTCCGGATTCGACGACGGCATCGCATCTAGCCGACCCCGCCGACCGAGCCGAGGATTCTCTGCGGGTCGGCATACGCCCCAGCGCTGTGATAGTCTGCTAGCGCCTCGTCCAACGAAGGCGCGGGAGTCCGAACCTTGAAGTGCCCTCCTCTCATCACGCTGTCTACCCTGGTGCTGCTCGTGGCCTGCCACAACAAGAGCACGACGCCACCGGTCGTACCCACACCCGATCCTGAACCACAAGGCGTGCAGCTCGGCGACCCGCTGCCCGACCTCACCGATGCGGAACTCGCCGCATTCGAGCGTGGCAAGGTGCTGTTCTCGAAACGGTTCAAACCCAGCGAAGGGCTCGGCCCGCTCTACAACGCGACCTCGTGCGCGTCGTGCCACAGCACCCCGGTGGTGGGCGGCGGCAGCGACCTCTATCGCAACTTCTACGTCGCGGTGATGGAGGTGAACCCGACCTTCCAGTTCAACCTCCCGGGACTGCCGAGTCCGGTCATCCCGGCCTATGGCACCCCGAACTCACCGGTCTTCACGCTCACCGGCGAGCGCCGTTCTTTGCCGGACACCTTCGGCGGCCTGCAGGTCGTGAAGGCGCAGCGCAACTCGATCCCGATCTTCGGCACCGGCCTGTTCGAGTTCATCAGCAACACGACCATCCTGGCCAACGCCGATCCCGAGGACGCCGATCGCGACGGCATCAGCGGCCGCGCCAACAACGACGGCGCCGGCATGGGTCGATTCGGCCAGAAGGCGCAATCGAACAGCATCGAGTTCTTCACGCGCGCCCCGCTGATGAACCAGATGGGCATCACCAGCAACCCGTTCCGCGGTGCCGCCGGCACGATCTCGCTCGCTCCCGGCATGGCGCCGCAGGGCACCGGCACGCCGAACCTGCCGACCACGGACCAGGACGGCGTGCCCGATCCCGAGATCTCGCACGACGAACTCGGCGACCTGATCGCCTTCTCGCGCTTCCTGGCGCCGCCCGAGCCGATGCCGTTCGACGACGCGGCGCGACGCGGCGAGAACACGTTCAGGGACATCGGCTGCGCCAAGTGTCACATCCCCGAGCTGGCATCGTCGCGCGGCCCGGTGCGCGCCTACACCGACCTGTTGATCCACGACATGGGGCCGGATCTCGCCGACGGCATCAGCTTCGGCAACGCCACGCCGTCGCAATCCAGCCCGGCCCACAACGGCTTCGAATTCAGGACGCAACCGCTCTGGGGCGTCTCCCACTTCGCTCCCTATCTCCACGACGGCCGCGCCGCGACCCTCGACGAGGCGATCCGCATGCACGCCGGCGAGGCGCTGGCGATCCAGAACGCCTACGTCGCGCTGCCCGACCGTCAACGTGAAGACCTGCTCTCCTTCCTGAGGCACCTGTGATGTTCGAGTTCTCACTCACGTCGAAGCAGCTGCTCGCCGTCGGTATCGGTGCCGCGCTTGCTCTCACCTTGTTGCCGCAGGGCGAAGACCCTCGCATCACCCGCGGCCGCGCCCTGTTCGACAAGCCGTTCCGCGCCGCCGACGGCGTCGGCGCGCCGGAGATGAACGCCGACAGCTGTCGCGGCTGCCATCGCGACCCGATCATGGGCGGCGCCGGCGGCCTCGAGCTCAACGTCACCCGTTGCGGCAACGACAACGGCGGCGCCGGTCCGTTCACCGCCCCCTCCGGCGGCCAGGTCCTGAGCAAGCTCTACCCGCCACACATCGCCGGCCGCGAGGAACCCGGCGGCACCTTCTTCGCCGACGTGTTCGAGCAGCGCCAGACGCCGACCCTGCTAGGCAGCGGCCTGATCGACACCATCCTCGCGCCCGAGATCCTCGCCAACGAGGACCCGTTCGATGCCAACAGCGATGGCATCTACGGTGTCGCGCGGCGGCTGCAGGTCAACGCTTTCGAGGAGATCGGCCGCTTCGGCTGGAAGGCCCAGATGCCGCGCCTGGCCGACTTCACCCACGATGCCCTGTTCGGCGAACTCGGCATCACGACCCCGCGCAACGGCCGCGGCTTCGGCTCCGACAGCGACCATGACAACGTCGCCGACCCGGAGATCTCGTCCGACGCCATCGACGACCTGGTGATCTTCATGGGCCAGCTGCCGGCGCCGGAGCGCAAGGGTTCGACCGACCCGCGCGTGATCGCGGGCGAGCAGCTGTTCACCGACATCGGCTGCGCCAAATGCCACATCCCGGTGCTCAACGGCGCCAACGGCCCGGTGCCGCTCTACTCCAATCTGCTGCTGCACAACGTCATGCCTGCCGGCTACCGCGGCATGGCCGAACCGGGCGCCGGCGTCGGCTTCTTCCGCACCCCGCCGCTGTGGGGCATCGGCGACACCGCGCCCTACATGCACGACGGCCGCGCCGAGGACCTGCCCGCCGCGATCCTCGCCCACGACGGCGAGGCGACCGCGGTGCGGCTGGCCTACGAGAGCCGTACGGCCGCGGAACGCGAAGCCCTGATCCTGTTCCTCGGGGACCTCTGACGCGGACCAACGCCGCGAGCGGCGTTCGGGGCCGAGACAGGTGAAGACCAACGGCTACACCCAACCCGGAGTGCGGACGGGCCGCTTCGCGATCACGACGGCAATCTGTCTGACCGCCGGGCTCGGACTGATGCAGTGTTCGAAATCGCCGAACCAGGCCGGGACGACCCCGGCCTCGGCGGCAGCGACCGCAGCCGAATCCGCCGTGCCGGCTGACTTCAGCGTGCGCGGTCGATGGCCCGACCCGCACGACCTCACCTTCGCCATCGACGCCGCCGACTCGCCGATCGGGGCCGAGGCCTTCGCCCGCGCCATCGCGCGCGCCGCCGCCTGTTGGAGCGCGACCGGCGTCGTCGGCCTGCGACGAGCCGCCGCGGGCGAGACCGCCGATGTCGCCCTGAGCTGGCGCCGCGGCCACCACGGCGCCTGCCTGCCGTTCGGCCCCGAGGGCGACGTCGCCCACTCGGGCCCGGTCGCGAGCGGCACCTTCGTCCACTTCGACCGCGGCCGCGAATGGAGCGAGAACGGCGAACACGGCGTCTCGGTGTTCCACACCGCGCTGCACGAACTCGGTCACATCGTCGGACTCGGTCACAGCGAGGCCGAGTCCGCGGTCATGGGGACCAGCCAACAACGGCCCGGGGCGCTGTCGCCGCACGATCTGGCCGGGCTTTGGTCGCTCTACGGCGGCGGCACCGACGGCCCGGGCGACCTCCACATCGCCGCCGCAAGCGGTGCCCGGCTGACGCTGCGCCGCGTCGCCCCGAACGACCGCTGCGCCTACGGCGCCTTCGACTGCAACGGTGACGGCCGCGACGAGCTGTTCGTCTGGCGAAACGACAGCAAGGGCCACGGCGCCCTCGTCATCTATCACATCTCGCCGCAGCTGCAGCTCGAGGCCACGCGCGGCCCGATCTTCGGCGTGATCGGGGCCGGCGGCACCATCGGTTTCACCACCGGGCCTGCCGGCGAACGGCTGATCGTCTGCAGCTTCGACGGCGGCTCGCGCGTCGCGCGGCAGTTCGACGACCACGGCAACCCGGCAGCGCTGCAGTTCGCTGCGGAGCCCGAGCTGCTGGCCGCGGCCAGGAACCGGACCGTCGGCGACTTCGACGGCGACGGCAAGACTGACACCATCGAGGATTGACCGCGGCGGCATGGCCGGCGGCGATCACCACTCGCGCGGATTCCCGAGATTCGATGTAACGGTCGAGCTCTGCGGGACACAGCCAGGTCCCAACAACCAAGGAGCAGACCAATGGAGATCGACTTCGACGCAACCGAGAGCACCGCGGACTTCGTCACCGTCCCCCAGGGGACCTACCTCTGCCGGATCGCGGAGATCCGCACCGGCACCACGCGCGCAGGGGATGACCGTTGGTCGTTGCGACTCGTCGTCGCCGAGGGCCAGCACATCGGCAAGCAGGCGGCCTGGGACAGCCTGGTCTTCAGCACCCGCGGCCGGGCCCGGGTCCGGCTCGTGATGCGCGCACTCGGCCTGCCGGTGTCGGGCAAGGTGCAGATCGAGCCACACGACCTGCAGGACCGGACCGCGCTCGTCGAGGTCAGACCCGCCGAGTACCAGAACGCAGCCGGCGAACTCGTGCGCCGCAACGAGGTCCCGTACGAAGGCTACCGCGCGGTCCCGGCGACCGGAGAGGATCGCGACAAGGACGAGCCGATCGACCCGAACGACATCCCGTTCTGAGCCCCCGGACGCCGCAACGCGGCACAGCGTCGACGAAGAAGCACAGGCATCCGGCGCCGCTGCGGCGATTCTTTGGGAGGGTCTGGAGTACCGAACCCGCTACGTTCCTACGGACTCGCGATCGTCGGCATCGAGGAAGCGGGCCCGCAGTTCGGCCGTCGGCACCAGGCATCGCTCGGCCCGGCCGAACCAGCGGTAGCGGCGCGCGGCGAAGGCGTCGTAGCAGAGATCGCGCAGCGGCGGCGGCACCAGCAGGAGCGCCGCGGTCAACGGCCACGGCCAGCGCAGGTGGCGGGCGATGCGCAATACGGCCGCCGTCTTGAACCAGACCCGCGAGCCGCGGATCAGGCCGACGCTTTCCGGTGGCGTGCCGGCATAGCCGGCCCGTTCGAGCGCGACCCTGGCCGCGTCCGATCGCAGCGCGGCGAAGCAGTAGCGACCGCGTGGATCGCGGCGCAGCACGAACCAGACCCAACGATTGCAGACGTTGCACTCGCCGTCGAACAGGATCAGGTCCGGGGTGCCCGGTGCTGAGGGTGCGGCCACGACGCCTGCATCGTAGCCGGCGACCGTCCTACCGCGACCCGAGCCCGCGCGCATCGAGCATCTTCTCGACGTACTTGGCGAGCACGTCGACCTCGACGTGCAGCGGGTCACCGACCGCGCACCGGCCCAGGGTCGTCTGCTGGGCGGTGTGCGGGATGATCGCGATCGTGATCTCGTCAGCCTCGAGGTCGGCGATCGTCAGCGAGACGCCATCGAGCGTTACCGAACCCTTCTCGACGCAATAGCGCATCAGCTGGCGCGGCAGCCGAACGCGCAGCTCGCCGCCGTACCGCGCATCGATGGCGCCGGTCACGACGGCGGTGCCGTCGACATGCCCCTGGACCATGTGACCGCCGAGCGCGTCGCCGGCGCGCAGGGCGGGTTCGAGGTTGAAGGTGGAACCGACGACGGCCTCGCCGAGCCAGGTCCGCCGCAGGGTCTCGGGGCTCAGGTCGAAGCCGGCGACGTTGCCGCGCAGCTCGATCACGGTGCAGCAGACGCCCGACAACGCGATCGAATCGCCGATGCGGTGCGGGCCGGCCAGATCGCCGAGGTCGACGTCGATCCGCATCGCGTCGCCGCCGGGCTGAACCGCGGTCGCCGTGCCGATTGCCGCTACCAGTCCGGTGAACATCGGCGGCGACAGTACGCGCTGCGGCGGCCGCGGGAATCAGAAAACCGCCTCGCCACCGCGGGCCGGCGCCTACGGCACGATCGTCGCGCCGGTCGCGTTGCTGACGCGCACCGGCAGCAGGGAGCTGTTGAAGATGACGTGCGCGAAATCGAGGTGGGTTCCGACCATCGACGGTGGCACGAACCCCGGCGGCACGACGATCGACGAGCTGGCTTCGCCGTTGGGGCCGAGCAGGCCGATGGTGTTGACGAAGATGCCCGAGTACGAGGTCGCGGTCGCCGCCAGCAGGTAGTCGGCCACGAGCGGCACGGTGAGCCCGCCGGGGATCGGCGTGCCCGGGCTCGTGCCCGAGACCGAACCGAGCAGCAGGTAGATGTAGCCCGCGTACGGCGAGCCGACGAGATGATCGAAGTCGAGCTGGCCGCCGCTCGCCGACAGCTCGGTGTCGCCCCACAGATTGCGATCGACCCAGCTGGCCTGGAAGATCCATGGCGAGATGGGATCGTGGTAGGTCCACGCGATCTGTCCGGCCGGAGTCACCTCGATCAGGTAGTTCTGCAGACCGCTGCAGATCAGCGTGTTGCCGTTCGGCAGGCGCTCCGTACTCGAGATGTATTGCGAGTAGAAGCCGGGCGCGGTCCACATCCAGTGCGGCGCGACCGGGCCATAGCGACCGGACGGGTCGAGTATGAAGTTGCCGCTGCTGTCCAGCGGCGGCAGCACGATCTCGACGGCCGACGACTGCAACGGCAGGTAGTCGTTGTTGAAGATCGTGACGTTGCCGGCACCGGGGTAACCGGGCGGGACGAAACGCGGGTCGTGCTGCGCCCCCAGCTGCTTGTGGGCGACCGTGCCGGCGCGGTAGGCCTCGGGATTGCCCCAGCGATAGAGGAAGTCGCCGCCCTTGCCGCGCAGTCCACCGCTGTGACTCGCGGCCTCGGCCGTGGTCGTCGAGTGATCGATGATGTAGATCTCGTCCTGGGATCGCGCGCTGACCACGATCCAGTCGTTGATCGGGTCGTAGTCGAGACCGTTGAAGTGATTCCAGTCGCCGTCGGCGATCGACATCGGCGGATAGTTGATGTCGAGCAGTTCCGGGTGGCTCGCGACCGGACCGTAGTTGGGCTTCAGCGGATCGAAGTCCTGGATGACGTGGTCCATCATGTGCCACTCCCAGACGATCGTGCCGGCGGTCGGGCCCGTGGCCTGGACCTCGACGATGGCATCCGGCCACCACACGCTGCCCGTGATCAGGGCCGGATCGCGCCCGTTGGCCACCGCCACGCTCAACGGGTTCTGGTCCCACGCGATCAGCAACACGTTGCCGTTCGGCATCGACTCGACATCGTGGTGGGCGAACAGCTGCGGGCCGTCGAGGTAGTAGTCCCAGAGAACGGTGCCGTCGAAAGCCATCCGCTGGATGCGTCCGGTGGCGCCGCCGGCGGTGATGGCGCCGGCGGCGGGGGCGAACATGCCGCGCAACATCGTGCCGTCGGGTGCCACGTGCGACGACTGGATGCCGATGCCGGGCCAGCTGTGGACGATGTTACCGGCCGTATCGACCAGCCGCGTCGGCAGCGAGGCGATGGTCTGGTAGATCCGCAGACCATCGGCCTGGGCGGCGAGGCCCGAACCGAGTACGGCGGTGGCGAGGATCCGGGAGAACGAGACGAGCATCGGGGTAGCCTACTTCCGATGTCGGCCCCGGGAAGGGACAGAGACGAACTTCGGATGCCGCCCTTCCGCTCAACCGCTCATCGCTCTCATGCATCATCGCGCGATCACCTGCCACTCGAGAATGCCGCTCGCCCAGCCATCCTGTTGGTCCACCTCGAGCCGCAACGCCGTCGTCGTGATCTCGGCGAAGTCGACCTGACACCAACGATCGATCGCGATCGGTACGCCAGCGGCCTCGGTCGGAGCCACCGGACGCCACACCTCGCCATTGCCATCGGCGGAGCCGCTGCCGTCCGCGACGAGGTACGACAGCCGTGCACCCTGCGGCAGGCGGCACTGGCCGTGGCCGGTGTCATCGAACCAGTAGATCCGGCAACCGACCAGCCGCTGTGGCTTCGACCAGCGGTACAGCGCCCATTCGCTGCCACCCTTGTGCGGCCAGAAGTGACAGTTCTCGGCCGGCGTGATGCCGCTGCGCATGGGCTCCTCGCCGTCGCGCAGGGCCTCGGGAAAGCAGTTGCCGTGCTGGAACGACAGCTCGATCGCGGCCGTCAGTTCGGGGCCGCCGATCCGCGGCGACGGCGGCGCCACGGGCAACCAGACCGCCATCGCGCCGGCGTCGCGGTTGTCCCAGACGGCGTAGGGAACGAGCGTGACCTCGGTCCGACCCGCGGTGGCAGCCGGCCGGTAGAGATCGCTCCCCGACCACGGCGTCATCGCCGCATGCAGCAGCTCACCGCGCAGCACGGTCACGCCGCCGAGCAGATCGCCGCGTGCCTCGGCGCGCAGTTCGCAACCCGGCGCGGCCAGCAGCTCGGCCACCGGCACCCGCTGATCGACCTGCTCGGCGCAGTAGACGATCGGGCCGCGGGCGAACGCGACCCGACCCCGCAACGCCGCGGCGCGCGGATCCGCGATCAGGCGTCGCACCGGCATCGGCAGCGACAGCTCGACGCGCTCGCCGCGGCGGAAGACGCGCCGCA
>JAGQRA010000683.1 GCA_020425885.1 Planctomycetota bacterium
CAGCGCCCGTTCGTGCGCCCGCTCTACGTCGACGCGAACGAGGCCGAGGAGGCCGGCCTGTCGTCGGGCACCGTCGACAGTCTCGAGCACCTGACCACCGACGTGCTGCACCTCGATCCCGAATCGATCGGCGAGCTGACCGCGAACTGGGCCGAGCAGATGATCGGTTGGCTCGAGATGATCGAACCGTTCCTGCTGGTCGCCGGCTTCCTGCTGATCCTGCTCGAGGTCAAGACGCCGGGCTTCGGGCTGCCGGGGTTGCTCGGCAGCGGCTTCCTCGCGCTGGCGATGTTCTACAGCTACCTGCTGGGCCTCGCCGAGATCACCGAGATCCTGGTGTTCTTCCTCGGGCTGGCCGCCCTCGCGGTCGAGATCTTCCTGCTGCCCGGGACGCTGGTGTTCGGCGCCATCGGTTTCCTCTGCCTGGTGCTGTCGCTGGTGCTGAGTCGGCAGTCCTTCGTGCTGCCGAGCAACGCGGTCGAGGAGAGCATCCTGCTCGCCAACCTGACCAACCTGACGCTGCTGTTCGTGCTGGTGCTGGTCGGCGCCTGGCTGATGTGGAAGCTGCTGCCGCGCGTGCCGTTCTTCAATCGCGTGATGCTGGCGCCGCCGGCGCCGGCTGTGGCCACCCCTGGCGGCAGCGGCTTCGGCCTGCCCAACGACAACCTGACCGCGCTCGTCGGCCGCGTCGGCAAGGCCGCGACCGTGCTGCATCCGACCGGGACGATGCAGGTCGAGGACGAGCGCATCGATGTCGTCACCGAGGGCGAGTTCCTCGAGGCGGGCACCGCCATTCGCGTGCTCTACGTGCAGGGCAACCGGGTCGTGGTCGCGGCCGTCGACCACGCCGCCGCCGGCCGCCCGTCGGCCGAGAACGGCAGCGTCGGTCTGGTGCTGCTGCTGGGCATCGCCGGCCTCGCCCTGCTCGTCGCCGAGGTGTTCTTCGTCTCGTTCGGCGTGATCGCCGTGCTCTCGGGCGTCTCGCTGATCAGCGCGGTGTTCTTCGCCTTCCAGGAATCGAACTCGTTCGGCGTCTCGGTGCTCGTCACCGAGGCCGTGGCGGCGCCGATCGTCGTCGGCATGGCGTTCAAGGTGCTGCCGCACACGCCATTCGGCCGCCGCCTGATCCTCACCGGCCCCGTCACGCAGGGCAGCGCCGGCGCGGCCGATGCCGGACTCGGCGAATTGCTGAACAAGTCCGGCGTCACGTTGTCGGATCTGCGGCCGGCGGGATTCGCCCGCATCGAGGGCCGCAAGGTAGACGTCGTGACCCGCGGCGAGATGATCGAAGCCGGCACTCCGATCCTGGTGCTCGACGTCACCGCCAACCGCGTGGTCGTCGCCCGGCACCAACCCTGACCCTTCCCGTTTCACCGACCACTCAAACAGTGATGCTCGCACAATCTTCGTCCACGAACATCTGGACCTGGGTCATCGTTGGCCTGCTCGTCCTGCTCGTCATCCTCGTCCTGGTCCTGCTCAAGTTCATCAACCTGTGGATCCAGGCCTACATGTCGGGCACGCGCATCGGCCTGCTGCAGCTGATCGGCATGTCGCTGCGCAAGGTCAATCCGACCATCATCGTGCGCGGCGCGATCTCGGCGACGCAGGCCGGCATCCCGATCAACACGCGTGACCTCGAGGCCCACTTCCTCGCCGGCGGCAGCGTCCTCAACGTCGTCCGCGCCCTGATCGCGGCCGACCGCGCCAACCTCGGCCTCGACTTCCGTCAGGCGGCGGCGATCGACCTCGCCGGCCGCGACGTGCTCGAGGCGGTGCAGACCTGCGTCAACCCGAAGGTCATCGATTGCCCGGCGCAGTCGAAGGTCGCGGCGATGGCGAAGGACGGCATCCAGGTGCTGGCCAAGGCCCGCGTCACGGTGCGCACCAACATCAAGCGCCTCGTCGGTGGCGCCACCGAGGACACCATCGTCGCCCGCGTCGGCGAGGGCATCGTATCGACGATCGGTTCGGCGAACTCGCACAAGGACGTGCTCGAAAACCCCGATCGCATCAGCAAGGGCGTGCTGGCCAAGGGCCTCGACGCCGGCACCGCCTTCGAGATCCTGTCGATCGACATCGCCGACGTCGACATCGGCGACAACATCGGTGCCCGGCTGCAGGCCGACCAGGCCGAGGCCGACAAGCGTGTCGCCCAGGCCGCGGCCGAGAGCCGGCGTGCGATGGCGGTCGCGCACGAACAGGAGAAGATCGCCGACATCGCCGCCAACCGGGCCCTGCTGGTGCTCGCCGAGGCCGAGGTGCCCAAGGCCATGGCCGACGCGTTCCGTTCCGGCAACCTCGGCGTGCTCGACTTCCAGCGGATCCGCAACATCGAGGCCGATACCAGGATGCGTACGCAGATCGCCTCCGGCGAGGAGGCGGTGCAGAAGTCCGAGAGCCAGAAGAAGAAGATGCCCGGAGACTCGTAGCGATGGATCAGCTCCTCGAGATCCTGAAGCGACACCCCTGGCTGCTGTTCGTCGCCGTCGCCTGGATCGCGGGCGCGGTCGGCAAGGTCGCCCAGGGACAGAAGAAGGCGGCCGAGCGTGCCGCCAGGCGGCAGCCGCCCGAGGTGCCATCGGCTGCCGGTAGCGCGCCGCCGCCGTTGCGTCGGGCCGCGCCCAAGGCGCGCCCGGCGGCGCCAGCCTCGCGTGAGCCCGATGAGATCGCGGCCGAGATGCGTCGCATCCTCGGCCTCGACGTCGACACCGGCGCGGTGCAGCCCAGGACTTCGCCGCCGATCGTACGGGCGCCGGTGCGTCGGCCGGTCGAGCCGGAGCGGGCGCCGACCGCCGTCGTGCCGACCACCGGCCAACGCCACCTGGCGTTGCACGAGGCGCCGCACGTCGGCGAGGCCGTGATGAAGCGCAGGGGGCCGCGCAGCGGCAAGATCGGCCAGCATGATCGCGACTGGGGCAGC
>JAGQRA010000684.1 GCA_020425885.1 Planctomycetota bacterium
CACGTACTTTCTGGTGACTGGCGACGGCACGTTCCTGGTCAAGACCCGCGATGCGACGTCTACCGCGATCTTGGTGCCGTGGAGCGAGCACGCGGCCGTGAACCGAGAGAACGCGGAGGCCACGGCCACCAACGACCTTGCCGTCGATGTCGGCGCGGAGACGACTCGCTTCCTCGTCAACGACAAGGAAGTGCATCGCGCGCCGACGTCCACGCTGAAGACCGATGGCCTCTACGGCTGTCGCCTCGTGCACGACCTGCACGTCAAGTTCGAGAACGTGGCGGTGACCGCGCAGCCCTAGTCAAACTGGCTCCGCGCCACCGCGATTCGGCGCGCTGGCCGGTTCAGGCAGAGGGCGAGCGCAGACCTACTTCTTCTGCGCTGGCTGTCCGCCCGCCGCCATCCCTTCGAGCACCTTGTCGACGTTCGTCGTCGCAGGATCGTAGTGGACGGTGATCTCGGCGTTGCCCGCCGTGATCTCGCCCCCTTCACACCCGGCAGCTTTTCCAGCGTGGCACGCACGCCGGCAACACAGCCGCCTCAAGTGGGCTTCTTGTCGAGGACCAACATGGCGTCCTTCGTTTCGATCGACACCGGCTGGGTCGCGCAACCTGCGAGTGCGAACGCGGCCAGCAACGGCAGGGACGCGAGCCTCATGACTTCACCTTTGCGCCGGCCTTACCAGCGGCGACGAGCTTCGCGGCCATGTCGGCTGGTTTGATCTTGGCGGCGTCGTAGTGGACGGTGAAGTCCTTGTCGCCGGACTTGATGTCGATCTGGCTGATGCCGTCGACCTTACCCAGGGCACCGCGCACGGCGGTGATGCAGCCCCCTCAAATGTCCTCGCCCAACTCCAGCTTGACCTGCGACACGGTCGCAGCAGCACCCGGCGTCGGGTTGCTCGGAGCGGTTGGCTCCGGCTTGCTGCAGGCGACCAGGAAAAGCGCACAGGCGCTCGCGACGAACAGTCGGTTCATGATCTCGTTTCCTCGGTGACACCCCGCGAAACGTTCGCGGTGGGCGATGATCGTAGGCAGCACTCGGTGCCGCACCAGGGTGCGGCGTCCGTAGTTGATGGCGGCGGTTGGCAGTGCGGAGTGTCGCACCGTTCTCACTCTGGCGACCCTATGCTGGGCCGCCCCGCAACCCATGAGGATGCCCATGCAACTCGCACTCCAGATGCTCTGCTCCCTCTGCTTCGTCTTGTGCTTGCCGGCGCAGCAGCCCGACTGGAAGCCCGTGGGGGCAGTGCTCGGCGAGGCTGGCTCGGTTCTGCCCGACGGCACGTTCCGCATCGACGTGCCGCGCAAGGAGCCGGTCCTGCGCAACGAGTTCGGCTTCGTGGTCCCGCCGTCCATGGTGCTGACCTACGCAGCGTTCACGGGCACGCCCGAGCGCGCGTTCGTGGTGGGCGACACCTGCATGCTGCCCGAGGAGGTCAACCCGGTGCTCGATGAGCTGCGGAAGGGCAACCTGGAGGTCGTCGCGATCCACAATCACATGCTGGGCGGCAGCCCGAACTTCGTCTTCCTGCACTTCCAGGGGTCGGGTGCGGCGCTGGAAATGGGAAAGGCGATCCGGGCCGCGTGGGATCAGATGGGCAAGCAGCAGCCGGCTGCCGCACCGGCGGCAGCGACCCCGCCTGCGCCCGATTGGAAGGCGGTGTCCGACACGGTTGGGCTTGCCGGCGCGATGCAGAAGGACGGCATGTTCAAGATCGTGCTGCCGCGCCCGCAGTTGGGAACCGGCATCGATGGGCAGCGGCTTCCCGCGGGCGTCGGGCTCGCCTGCTGGGTCGGCTTCGCGCCTTGCGAGTGTGGGCGGACCATGGTCATGGGCGACATCTGCCTGCTCCGGAGCGAGTTGCAGCAAGCGATCGACGCCTACCGCAAGCACGGCATTCGCATCGTCGCGATCCACAACCACATGCTCGGAACGAGTCCCGAGCTGATCTTCTGCCACTTCTCGGCGGAAGGGGATGCGATGGAGCTGGCGCGGGCCATCAAGGCGGTGTGGTCCCCGCTGCGAACGAAGTAGGGTCGGCTGTAGAACTGTGGCGACCGCGACCGCCGCTTGACCGCGATCGAGTTCGGCCCGCTCTGGCCCGCTCGGCAGAGTCTTGCACTGCGCTGCCATGCTCGGGCTGCTGCAACAGTTGGCCACTGCGACCCGCGTTCTTCGCGCTACCCGAGCAGCACGCGAGCGTCCGAGAGGATCCACAGCCCGAGCCCGATCAGCACGACGGGCAGCGCCAGTCTTCCGTAGCGCCGTGCGCACGCCCCTACGACTCGGTTCTGTATCAACCGGAAGCCCACGAAGCACCAGAGGGCTGTCATCAGGGCAAAGACCGATGCGTGAATCAGGATGTGCCCCGGCTCGCGTGCGAAGAGCGGGATGTAGACTCCCAGGTTGTCGCCCCCGTTGGCGATCGTCACCCCGGCGATGGTCGCCACCTGCGAGCGCGCCCCTCGTCGTGCCACCTCTGCGGAGTCAGGTTGCTCGCCGTCGGCGCTGTCCTTCCGCCGCAGGGCCACGAGACTCCGCAGGCCGAGCGCGAGCGGCACGATGCCGAGAAGGGCGGGGTATCCCTCGGGCACAGTTAGGGCGACCAAGGCTGCGGCGGCGCTGATCGCGACCAGTACGCCAATTCCCAAGAACTGCCCCTCTACCACGCTGCGCGTGCGCAGGCTGGGGTCGGCGAAGAACGCGGCGAGCAGGAACAGGTCATCGACATTCGTCGCGGCAAAAACCGCCACGGCGACGCCGACCAAAGTGAGCAGGTCCATCATCAGGTTGAGGGTGACGGTCGGATCGTCGAGCTTCTCGACCATCGCGACCATGACCGGGTGCGAACTTCGCGCGTCGCGGTGGTCGAAGCACCCGTCGTTGGCGCGGCGCAACCGGATGCCGGACGGAAGCTACCCCTCGTCAACGGCCGACTCGTTCGAGGTGCGCTGGCCGGCATCACCGCATGACGACCCGCTGCCCGTGTCCGCGCTGCGCAACAGCCACGGCCGGCTCATCATGGTCTTCGCACCTCGAACCGATCGAGGGCGACGCGCCCCCTGGCCGCGTCCGCCGAACCCGGCTCGCGTCCTCGCGAGTGACGTCGAGTCAGCGATCGATGGTCGGGCTCATGAGGAACCGGGCAGAACTCTCTGCTACACTCCCGTGGCGCACACCCGTAGCTCAGCCGGTTAGAGCACTTCGCTTACATCGAAGGGGTCGTCCGTTCGAATCGGACCGGGTGTATTCACGTCGCGTCCCGCCCGCGCAATCCTCGTGGCCGCCGGTGCCGGACAGTCGTCGGCGGCGAGCCGGGTCTGGCCGCCGAGCATGGTGCTGAATCGGCCGGCGTTCGCCCTCGCGGTGCCCCCGAGAAGGTTTCGAACGCAACCTTTCGCCCGAAACTCGGCGCAACTCGATGGAACCGGGTGCAACCTGGTGCGACCCATTGCACCATGCCCCGCAAAGAGTTACGCTCGAAGCCGCCTTCGTGGCGGGACTTCCGCAAGAAGCCCGAATCCCTCTTACAAGGAGGATGTCGGCGGTTCGAGTCCGTCCGGGCGTACCACACACCCCTGCGCCCCTACCCACTCACCCCTTCGCCATACCATACAAGTGCGAGGTCCTCTTACTCCCGTCCGCGCCTAACGTGCGGTGACGCGCTTCGAGGTGCAACTACGAAGCGCGTAAGCCCCCACGCCCAGGATGGGACGGCATGTTCCCCGATCGTACTGACACCTCTACGGATGCCCGTCTGCGCATGGCCTTGACGGCCGCGCGCATGGGGATCTGGGAGTGGGACGTGGGCGGCGATCACGTCTACTGGTCACCCGAGGTCGAAGCCCTGTTCGGCTCCCCGCCCGGAGCATTTCCGCCGACGTTCGCGGCCTTCCTCGAACTCGTGCACCCGGACGATCGCGACGATCTGCAACGGTGCGTGAAGAACGCGCTCCGCGGATCATCCGATCGGTTCGCGCTCGATCATCGCGCAACGCGCCCGGATGGCAGCCGGATCTGGCTGCATTGCACCGGCGTGGTGAGGCGCGCCGACGATGGCGTCCCGGAGCGCATGATCGGCACCGTCGCCGACATCACGGAGCAGAAGAGCCTCGAGGCGCAGCTTCGCGAGGCGCAGAAGATGGAAGGCCTCGGACGACTGGCCGGCGGCATCGCGCATGACTTCAACAACCTGCTCACCATCGTCCTCGGCGAGATCGAGTTGCTGCAGTTCGAGTCCGAACTCGCGCCGCACGTCGACGCCAGCCTGCACAATGTCGTGGATGCCGCACACCGAGGTCAGCTGCTGACGCGGCAGCTGCTGACGTTTGCGCGACAACGTGCCTTGCAGGAGGACTCCAAGGATGCCGGGGAGACCCTGCACCACCTGAAGCCGATGCTGCGGCGGCTCGCGGGCAGCGGCATCAACACCGAGATCGTGATCGAGGAAGGCTTGGGCGAGGTACTCGTCACCCACGCCCAGATCGAACAGGTGCTGATGAACCTCGTGCTCAACGCCAAGGAGGCGATGCCACGCGGCGGCAAGTTGACCCTGCTTGCGGAGGCCCTCGAGATCGACGAACAGGATCTCGACGCACCTGCCGCCGGCCTCGGCCGCGGAGTTCCGGCAGGCACCTGGCTACACGTCACGGTCGCCGACACCGGCCCGGGGATCGATGAGACGGTCCTCAATCACATCTTCGAACCGTTCTTCACGACCAAGCCAGAAGGTACGGGACTCGGGCTGTCGACCTGCTACGGCATCGTCGATCAATGCGGCGGCGTGATCTGGGCCGACACCCGACCGGGAGGCGGCACGGTGTTCCATGTCCTGGTGCCGCACGTGAAACGACTCCCACGAACGAATCAGGTGCGCAAGCCGTCCGAAAGTGGCGCGGCGCAGTCGGCGCAATCCGAGGATTGACCCGGGCTCGATGCGGTCAGCTGCCGCCCTCTTCCTGCGGCAGACGCGGCCCCTCTTGCGGGGTGAACTCGTAGCTCGTCACGGCATCGGACGAACCGAACCAGGCGCGGCGCAGCGTGAAGTCGAGGACATCGCTGGCGCCTCCCAGAAAGGCATGGCCGATGGCCGCGCCGCTCAGCGCCGGGAACAGCAGGAACTCGGTCCGGCCGTTGGGACCGAGTTCGTCCTCGGCCATCAGGCTGATCGGGTAGGTGACCGGCAGCGCGACGATCGAGGCGACCCCGCCGACGATGCCACCGACCCAGGCCCCGACGCCGGCGCAGGCCCTGACCCACATCGGCCTGCCGAGTTCTGCCGGCGGGCACTTCTCGCCAAGGGAGTCGATGGCATGAGGAACCGCGCAACTGCCCAACAGAAGCGCGGAGAGCACGATGAACCGTCGCATTGCGGCGGATCATAACTCAATCTGCCTCACCGACGGCAACTCATCCGCCGCGCCGCTCGGCGTCGAGGCGGACGGCGTCGGTCGACGCTTCGTTCTTCTTGTCCGAAGCCCGCTGCAAGGCGCGACGGGCCGACATCGCCTGCACCGCCTTGCGCAGGCGCGCGGCGACGGCGGGATCATCATGGTCATCGAGCTCCGGCACCTGCTCGGCTCGTTCGATCACGCCGGCCGCCGCATCGAGATCGCCATGGGCTATCAACAACAGGGCGAGCCGATTGGCGGCGGCGATCGTCTGGCGCCCCGAACGTGCCGACTCGAGCGCGATCCTGCCCGCGGCGATGGCATCTTCGCTGCGGCCCATTACCTGCAGCAGCTTCGCGGTCTCGAGCCGCGCCCGTTGGGCGGGCGGACTCGTAGGGTCGGACTCGATCGCCTTCCGATAGCTCGCCAACGCATCCTCGGCGCGATTCTGACGGCGTTGCACGTCGCCCGCTCCCAGCAATCCACGCGGGCCGAATCGGGCGCGATCGAGACGCGCCGCCATCAGGTAGTCCTTCTCGGCCACGGGCAGGCTGCCATGCCGCCGCCAGAGCTCGGCGGCGGCGTA
>JAGQRA010000685.1 GCA_020425885.1 Planctomycetota bacterium
ATCTTCGACCTCGGCGTGCTCGGCATGACCTTCAGCACGATCGCGCTCCACATGTTGGTCTGCGGCTTCGTCGCCATGGAGTGGTTCGACGCGCCGGTCGGCAGCCTGAAGCAGCGGCTGTGGACCCTGCTGCCGGTGCCGGCCTGCCTGGCGCCGCTGTTCTGGGGTCAGTACGCGGTCTACCTCGCGATCCCGACCAGCATCATCTGCGCCACCTTCCTGCCGGCGACCTACATCGGCATCCTGATCCTGCAGCGCAGCCGCGCCTACCTCGGCCGCGATCTGCCCGAGGGTCGCAATCGGCTGCTGTGGACCGTCGCGTTGTCGCTGGCCACGGCGGTGGTCATCGTCGCCCTGTCGTTCGTTCTCTACCAGGACGGTCCGAAGCTGATCGGCCTGCTGGGTCGACTCCTGGGCTGACCGCCGGGCCTTTCGCGGGCTCGGCGACCGTGCCCCGAAACTTCAGTTCCGGCCGAGTGCGTCGCGCAGATCCGCGGCCCCCAGCAACCGTTCGCTGCTGTCATCGAGGTCCTCGACGGAGGCCCGGGCGAGCCACTCGACGGCCCATTCCGGCAATGGCCCGAAACGCTGTTCGAGGAGGCGGCTCAGCAGTTCGACACGCCCCTTGACCCGGCCCTCCTCGCGGCCTTCCTCACGGCCTTCTTCGCGGCCTTCTTCACGGCCCTCCTCACGACCTTGCCGGACCAGACGCTGCGCTGTCGATTCCATGATCTCGCCACCTTCGTGATTCACTTCGTCCGCCACCACCCGGACCAGGGTGTCCGGCTCGAGTCTCGTCGTCAACAGGACGTACTCCGATAGTGCCACCATCGCCTCGCCGCCGGAAGGGGTCCGCAGCATCTCGCACAGCAACCGTCCAAAGCGCCGGAACACGGTCCGAGCCTGATCCAGAGACGCACCCGGGATGAACTGCAGGAAGGCCAGGGTCACCCTGCCGAGCACAGACAGTCCGAGGCCATCGATCGCGGCCGGATCGAGGTCGTGCAGGCTGTAGACGACGTGAGCGAACCGTGGCACCGGCAACTCCGTCGCCGACGTCACCCCGGGCCAGCCGGTGACGAGCAGCTCGCCGAGATCGGTCCTCGCCGTCCAGGGTTGCCGGCCATGATGGATGACGATCGAGACGATCGGCGGCAGTTGCCGTAGTGCAGGATCCTCGCGCACGAGCTGCCGCCACCAGCCGATCGAGTAGTCGGCAATCCGTAACGCCATCCAGCGGTCGACCCGAGAGCTGTGCTCGATGAGGGTGTAGATCAACACCGGTCCGGTCCGTGAGTCGATCACGAACAACTGGTCGCTCTGATGTCGCCGCAAGCGGCGACCGATCCGGGTACCCGGCAAGGACCGCAGCGTCCGCCAATCGAGTTCGGCTGCCACCGCCGCCGGCAGCACCGACCGCAACAGCGGCTCGGCATGCTCGACCTGACCGAAGGTGAACCGGAACAGGGCATCGTGCGCAGAGATCTCCACACCCTCCCGTGTGTCGAAGTGCCCGGACGTTGCATCGAATCCGGAGAAACGTCCGAATCCCGAGCCGGCCGGTTGATTCGCAACTACGCACTCGGGACAGTCCCCGTGCTCCCTCTCGTTGCCCATGACAGAACAGAAACAGCAATGGGGCTCGCGCCTCGGTGTGATCCTCGCGGTCTCCGGCTCTGCCGTCGGCCTCGGGAACTTCCTGCGCTTCCCGGGGAACGCGGCCGAGAACGGCGGCGGCGCGTTCATGATCCCGTACTTCCTGGCGCTGCTGCTGCTCGGCATCCCGATCGGCTGGGCCGAGTGGACGATGGGCCGCTACGGCGGCCGCAAGGGCTTCCACAGCGCGCCGGCGATCCTCGGCGTCTGGGCCAAGGGCGCGGTCGGTCGCTACCTCGGCGTGTTCGGTGTGCTGATCCCGCTCGGAGTCTACTTCTACTACGTGCTGATCGAGACCTGGTGTCTCTACTACGTGCTGCAGTACTTCGGCGGCGCGCTCGGCATCTGTGACGGTCTCGGCATCGTCGGCACCGACCCGATCGAGAAGCAGGTCGCGGCGACGCACGGCTTCTTCTCGCAGGTCACCGGCGACAGCCACAACGGCGCGCTGTTCTTCGCCGAAAACGGCAGCCTCGCGATCCACCCGATCGTCTGGACCTTCTTCCTGGTCGCCGGGCTCAACATCTTCTTCGTGTTCCGCGGCATCAGCAAAGGCATCGAGGCGGTGTGCAAGGCGGCGATGCCGATCATGGCGGTGCTCGGCATCATCATCCTGATCCGCGTCCTTACCCTGGGCACGCCCGACGCCGCCAAGCCCGACCAGAGCGTGCTCACCGGTCTCGGCTACCTGTGGAACCCCAACCTCAGAGCACTCGGCGACTTCAAGACCTGGCTGGCGGCCTCGGGGCAGATCTTCTTCAGCCTGTCGGTCGGCTTCGGCGTCATCATCAACTACTCGAGCTACATGAAGAAGAAGGACGACGTCGTGCTGTCGGGGCTCTGCGCCTCGGCGACCAACGAGTTCTTCGAGGTGGCGCTCGGCGGGCTGATCACGGTCACGGCCTCGGTCGTGTTCGTCGGCGTCGCGCTGACCTCGGCCGGCACCGGCGGCACGATGAGCCTCGGCTTCAAGACGCTGCCGATGGTGTTCGCGCAGATGCCGGGCGGCGCGC
>JAGQRA010000686.1 GCA_020425885.1 Planctomycetota bacterium
AGGTCGTCCGCGACAAGAAGGACAACGTCATCATCGTCTGCCCGATCGAGAACTTCGATCCGATGGGCGTGCACACCGGCGACTCGATCACCGTCGCGCCGGCCCAGACGCTGAGCGACCGCGAGTACCAGCTGCTGCGCGACGCCTCGCTGGCGGTGCTGCGCGAGATCGGCGTCGACACCGGCGGCAGCAACGTGCAGTTCGCGATCAACCCGCGCGACGGCCGCGTCATCGTCATCGAGATGAATCCGCGCGTCAGCCGCAGCTCGGCGCTGGCGAGCAAGGCGACCGGGTTCCCGATCGCCAAGGTCGCGGCCCGACTCGCGGTCGGCTACACGCTCGACGAGCTCGACAACGACATCACCAAGATCACCAAGGCCTGCTTCGAGCCGTCGATCGACTACTGCGTCGTCAAGTTCCCGCGCTGGGCCTTCGAGAAGTTCCCGACCGCGGACTCGGTGCTGACGACGCAGATGAAGTCGGTCGGCGAGGTGATGGCGATCGGCTCGACGTTCAAGGAGGCGATGCAGAAGGCGTTGCGCGGCCTCGAGACCGGCCGCAACGGTTTCGGCAACGTCCCCGGCCAACCACACTGCGGCCCCGACGACCGCAACCAGGACGCGATCCGGCCCCACCTGGCGACGCCGCGCGCCGACCGTATCGACTGGATCCGCACCGGCATGCTGGTCGGCATGAGCAACGAGGACCTGTTCGACTACACCAGGATCGACCCGTGGTTCCTCGACCAGCTGCGCGAACTGGTCGACCATGAGCTGGAGCTGGCGCGGCGGGCGGGCGCCGGCCTCGCGGCGCTCGACGAGCCCTTCATGCGCCGCACCAAGGCGATCGGCTTCAGCGACCGGCAGATCGCCGCCGCCTGCGGCAAGGCCACCTCCGAGTGGGACGTGCGCGAGCACCGCAAGCGGCTCGGCGTGCTGCCGGTCTACAAGCGCGTCGACACCTGCGCCGGCGAGTACCCGAGCTTCACGCCGTACCTCTACTCGACCTACGACGGCGTCGAGGACGAGGTCACGCTGACCGCCGACAAGGAACGCGTCATCGTCATCGGCGGCGGCCCCAACCGCATCGGCCAGGGCATCGAGTTCGACTACTGCTGCGTCCACGCGGCGATGGCGCTGAAGGAGCTCGGCTTCGAGAGCGTCATGATCAACAGCAACCCGGAGACCGTGTCGACCGACTTCGACACCTCCGACATGCTGTTCTTCGAACCGCTGACGCACGAGGACGTGATGAACGTCATCGACCGCATCGCGCCGCGCGGCGTCATCGTCCAATTCGGCGGCCAGACCCCGCTCAACCTCGCCCGCGGCCTGCACGATCACGGCGCGCCGTTGGTCGGCACCAGCGTCGACATGATCGACGCGGCCGAAGATCGCGACCTGTTCAGCAAGCTCATCACCAGGATCGGCATCGATCAGCCGCCGAACGGCATGGCCGCCACCGCCGAGGAGGCGCTGGCCGCGGCCGAACGTATCGGCTACCCGGTGCTGGTGCGGCCGAGCTTCGTCCTCGGCGGTCGCGCCATGGAGGTGGTCTACGATCGCGCCGCGCTCGAGGCCTACATGGAGCGGCATCGCGCGTTCTCCGAATCGCGGCCGCTGCTGGTCGACAAGTTCCTCGACGCCGCGATCGAGGTCGATGTCGACGCCATCGGCGATGGCGACGAGGTCATGATCGGCGGCATCATGGAGCACATCGAGGAGGCCGGCATCCACTCCGGTGACTCGAGCTGCTCGCTGCCGCCGTACACGCTCTCCGACGGCCTGATCCAGGAGATCGCCGAGAAGACGCGCCGTCTCGCCCGCGAGCTCCAGGTCATAGGCCTGATGAACGTGCAGTGGGCCGTGCGCGGCGCCAAGGTCTACATCCTCGAGGCCAATCCGCGCGCCTCGCGCACCGCCCCGTTCGTCAGCAAGGCGATCGGGCTGCCGCTGGCCAAGTTCGCCGCGCGCGTCATGCTCGGTCAGAAGCTGGCGGAGATCGGCATGTCCGAGCGCCTCGATCTGCCCTACTTCTCGGTCAAGGCACCCGTCTTCCCGTTCAACAAGTTCCACGGCGTCGACATCCTGCTCGGACCCGAGATGCGTTCGACGGGCGAGGTGATGGGAGTCGACCGGCGCTTCGGCTCCGCGTTCGCCAAGGCGATGGTCGGCGCCGGCAACACCCTGCCGCGCGAGGGCAAGGTGTTCGTCTCGGTGCGCGACGAGGACAAGCGGCTGATCGTGCCGCTGATCGCCCGCCTGCACGGCCTCGGCTTCGAGATCGTCGCCACCAGCGGCACCGCCCGCGTGCTCGACAACGCCGGCATCCCGGTGCAGCGTGTGTTCAAGATCCACGAGGGGCGGCCGCACGTGCTCGACCTCGTCGCCAACCGCGAGGTGCGACTCATCGTCAACACGCCGAGCGGACGCCGCGAACGCAGCGATGATCGCCTGATCCGCAGCTCGGCCGTGACCCACCGCATCCCCTGCATCACCACGCTCGCGGCCGCCGCGGCGACGATCCAGGGCCTCGAGAGCTGGCTGCAGAAGCCGCTCGCCGTCACCACCCTCCAGGAATACCATTCCTCGGCCAACTGACCGGAACGACTCCATGCCCGATACGCCCTTGCACGATTCGGCCCTCGCCCAGGCAGTGGCCGCGTTCTGCCGCCAGCACGACAAGCAGCCGCAGCGGCAACGCGCATCGTTCCCGAGCTCGAGCGTGTGGCAGGCTGTGGCCGCCACCGGCACCGCGCTGTGGCTCGACACCGGCGACGTCGCGGCTGCACAGGAGCTCTGGACGCGCGAGATGTCGGCGTTGACGACGAACAACACGCTGCTCAACAAGGAGGTGCAGAAGGGCATCTACGACGAGCTCGTGCCCGCCGCCGCCGACCTGCTGCGCGGCGGCGACGCCGACATCGGCGCCGACCTGCTGGTGCAGGAGATCGCGTTCATCCTCAACGCCGTGCACGGGCTGCTGCTGGTGCGCACGTTCGATGCCGACGTCAGCGTCGAGCTGCACACCGCGATCGCCAACGACGTCGAGGCCAGCTATCAGTACGGCAAGCGCTTCGCCGCCATCTGCCCCGATCGCTTCATCGTCAAGGTGCCGCTGACCCCCGCCGGCCTGCTGGCCGCGCGGCGCCTGCACGACGACGGCATCCGCCTCAACTTCACGCTCGGCTTCTCGGCCCGACAGAACTGGCTGATCGCGGCGCTGGCGAAGCCGACCTGGTGCAACGTCTTCATGGGCCGCATCAACGCCTTCCTCGGCGACAACGACCTCGGCAACGGGGCCAATGCCGGCGAGAAGGCGACGCTCGCCAGCCAGCGTTGCCTGCGCCGGCTGCGCGACGAGCAGGGTCTCGACACGCGACAGATCGGCGCCTCGATGCGCAACGGGCAGCAGGTCAACGACCTGCTCGGGCTCGACGTCTACACCATGCCGACGGGCGCGGCGAAGGGCTTCCTCGACATGGCTGTCCCCGCCGCGGACATCGTCGATCGCAGCGCGAACGAGCCGACCGTCGACTTCGGCAACGCCGACGCCGCCAAGGACCGGCTCGACGTGTTCTGGGAGACCACCGACACGTTCGGCAGGGCGGTCACCGCGGTCGCGGCACTCGACCCCCGCACGGCCGGGCCGGCCGACGTCACCGCCGCGCTGGCCGCCAACGGCGCCGGCGATCTGTTCGCCGAGCTGTCCAACGACGAGGCGAGCCGGGTAGCGAGCGAGGGCAAGATTCCCGTCTACGCCAGCTGGGTCGAGCGGGTCCGCCAGGGCTCGGCGAGCTGGGACGGCATGTTGACCGCCGCCGCGCTGGCCAGCTTCTCGCAGGATCAGGCCGCGCTCGACGATCGCATCCGCCGACTGCTGTAGCCCTGCGCTCGGGCGTGACCGCTCGTTGGCGGCGGGAGAAGGGACCAGTTCGAGGCGGCGAATCGCCGAAGTGCTGCTGGTGGGAACCCTCCATTGGGTTTCGCATTGTGGCGCAACTTCGAATGAGCCCGCACCGAGGTTGCGCCGTTCCGGTGCGAACCAGCCTCCGAGCCGCAATGAACCACCGCTCCGATCGCCGTCACCCCGTTCCTTCCATCCTCACGACCCTCGCCGCGCTCATGGCCCTGCTGGCCTCGCTGGCGGCCCAGGGACACAGCATCGGCTTCGCCGAGGACTACGCGCTCGCGGCCGACCGCGCCGCCGCCGTCGCCACGCTGATCCCCGGCACCGAGGACTGGTACTACTACCACTGCCGCGAACGCCTCGACGCCCGTGACTTCGACACCGTTCGCCAGGTGCTGCCACTGTGGATCCGACGCCACGGCCGCACGCAGCGCGTGCTCGAGATCGAAGACCGCGAGGCGCTGCTGAGTTTCGACCAGAACCCGGAGCGGACCTACGCCCACCTGCGCCAGCGCCTCGGGCTGTCCTGGAACTACCAACGCTCGATTCCCGGAGCCCGGTCGGATCTGCCGACGCGACTCGATGACGGTCTGCTGTCGCCGTCCGTGCTGACGAAGGCCGCCCTGAGTCGACACCGCGGCACGGTCAACGGGTTCGAAGATCGCGCCCTGCCGGCGCTGCTGACCAAGGACCTCGACGCCGACCAGCTGCACGACCTGCTCGGCCGGCTGCGCCGCCCCGACGTCGACAATCTGCCGACGCTGATCGTGCGCGACCTGGCGCACAAGCACAGCCAGGGCTTCGGCTCGCTCCGCATCCACCACGAGCTGCGCCGGGCGCAGCTAGACGAGTGCGCCGACCTGAAGCCCGACCTCCTGCACGAGGCCAAGTTCGTCCAAGCCTACCTGACGCGGCTACAGCCGCGCGAAGGCGGCGACCTCGACAGCGACGCTGCAGCCCGAACGGCGTATCTGCAGAGCCTCTGGCAGTTCGCGCAGCGACTGGCACCGGCGCACAACTCGTTGAAGGCGCACGTGCTCTACCATTGGCTACAGCATGACCTGACCAGGGGCACGGTCGATCGGGAACGCCTGCTCAGCTACATCCGCCTGCCGCGAAACAGCGGCCCGATCGCCAGGGAATACAACCGTCGCTTCGCCGGCAACTCGGAGCTCTTCGTCAATCGCAACAGCACCTATCCGAGCGGCCTGCCGGCAGTCGGCGACGACCTGCCCCTGCTGCAGGCGTGCTTCGAGAACGTCTTCGCCACCGAGGACAACGTCGCCGTCTACGCCGAATTCCTCGACGAGCGCTGGCTCAATGCGATCCTCGCCGAGACCAGGATCCTGCGCGGCGAGGGTGACATGGAGCGCTGGTACTCGCTGCTCGACAATCCGCGCCGGATCGAGGAGATCGAGAAGCGGGTCGAGATCACGTTCCCGCCGACCCAGCCGCGTTTCTACGCCGCCGGCGACGCGGTCCGACTCGAGGTCGACACCAAGAACGTGCCGACGCTGCTGCTCAAGGTGTTCGTCATCGACAGCTACCGCTATCACACCGAGCTGCAGAAGGAGGTCGACGCGACGATCGAGCTCGACGGCCTGGTCGCCAACCACGAGGAGACGCACGACTACACCGAGCCACCGCAGCGCCGCATGCGCCGCACCTTCGACCTGCCGATGCTGCAGGCTCCCGGCACCTACGTCGTCGAGCTGGTCGGCAACGGCATCAGCAGCCGCGCCGTGATCCACAAGGGGTCGTTGCGCCACGTCGAGCGAACGTCGGCCGCCGGACACCTGTTCCGCGTCTACGACGAGGCCGGGACGCTGCAGCCAGTCGCGACCCTGTGGTTCGGCGGGCGTGAGTACGGCGCCGACGAAGACGGCGACATCCTGGTCCCGTTCGCCAGCAGCCAGGGACGCAAGACGGCGGTGATCCACGTCGGCAATCGCTCGTCGCTGATCCACTTCGTCCACCAGCAGGAACTGTTCGAGCTTCAGGGCAGCGCGTTCATCGAGCGTGAGTCGCTCGTCGCCGGTCAGACCGCGCGCATGGCCATCAGACCACAGCTCCGCATCGACGGTCATCCGGTGTCGCTGCAGCTGCTCACCGAACCGGTCCTGCTCGTCACCGCGATCGACGTTGACGGCACCCCGCGTACCGACGAGGTGCGGGAGCTGAAGCTCGTCGACGCCAGGGAGTTCGTCCACGACATCAGCGTCCCCGACCGCCTGCAGTCGCTGTCGGTCGTGCTGCGCGGCAAGGTCCGGAACCTCAACGGTGACGAGATCCCACTCAGCACGGAGGCGACCTCGTTCGCCATCAACGGCATCGACCTCGGCGCCACGACGGTATCGGCGCTGCTGGTTCAGGATCGCCAGGGCTACGCCATCGAGCTGCGCGGCAAGAACGGGGAGGTCGCCGTCGGACGCGCCTGCACGCTCTCGATCAAGCACCGCGACTACCGCCAACCGGTTGAGACCGCGCTGCAGAGCGACGCCCACGGCCGCATCGCGGTGGGATCGCTGCGCGACATCGACCATGTCACCGCCCGCATCCACGGCGGCCCCGAGGCCACCTTCCATCTGGGCGGCGCCACGGCCAACCTGCCACTGCGGCTGCAAGGCCTCGCCGGCCAGACGCTGCGCATCCCCTACCAGGGCATGGCCGCGACGGTCACCCGCGCCGAGTTCTCGCTGCTGGCCAGCGACGCCGACGCGTTCTCGCATCTGGCGCTCGCCGATGGCTTCCTCGAGCTACGCGACCTGCCGGCCGGTGACTACGTGCTGCGCCTGCACGAGCGCGATGCCACGGTGCCGGTATCGGTCACCGACGGCACGGCGAACGGCCGGTGGATCGTCGGCCCGCACCGCATCCTGCAGGCCAGCGCCACCGAGCCGCTGCACCTGCGATCGCTCGCGATCACCGGCGACGAGCTGCGCATCGGCCTCACGAACTTCACGCCCGACACGCGGGTGCATGTCATCTCGACCCGATTCCAACCGACCTTCGACCCGTTCTCGCACCTGCGCGGCAGCGCCGGATCCGCGGTCGCATCGTGGACGACCAGCCTCGCCGAGAGCAGCTATCACGCCGGCCGCAAGCTCGGCGACGAGTACCGCTACGTGCTCGAGCGCCGCTTCGCGACCAAGTTCGCCGGCAACATGCTGCAGCGACCGAGCCTGCTGCTGAACCCATGGGCGCTCGAACGCAACTCCTGGAGCACCGCCGTCGGCCTCGGCGGCGGTGCCGGCGGCAGATTCGGCGGGCGCGGTGGCAGGTCGGCATCGAAGGCCGGCGGCGAGGATGCGCGCCCCGACGGTTCGGCGGCCGGTGCCGCCGGCACCTTCGCCAATCTCGACTACCTGCCAACGGCGGCGGCGACGCTGTTCAACCTCACGCCCGACGAGCACGGCGTGATCACGGTGGCCGCCGCTGATCTTGCCGATGGTCAGATCGTCCACGTCGTCGCCATCGACGGCGACGAGGCGCTCTACGATCGGGTCGTGCGCGACGAACGTCCGTTGGCGCCGCGCAACCGCGCGCTGCCGGCGGCGCTCGCCAAGGACGAGCACTTCGTCGAGCACAAGCGCATCGAGTTCGTCGCCGCCGGCGGCGAGGCCGCGATCGGTGACGCCCGTTCCGCCGAGGTCGAGATCTTCGATTCGATCGCCAGCGTGTTCCACCTGATGAGCACCGTCCACACCGGCCCCGAGCTGGCGAAGTTCGCCTTCATCACCACTTGGCCCGATCTCGACGCCGCCGAGAAGCGGCGGCTCTACAGCGAGCACGCCTGCCACGAGCTGCACTTCTTCCTCTACCAGAAGGACCGCGCCTTCTTCGACGCGGTCGTGCGCCCGTTCCTCGGCAACAAGCTGAACAAGACGTTCCTCGACCGCTGGTTGCTCGGCGACGACGTACGCGGATACCTCGAGCCGTGGTCGTTCGCCAGGCTCAACCTGATCGAGAAGATCCTGCTCGCCCAACGCCTCGACGGCGCCGCGCGAGGCGCGGTGTCACGCCTGATCGGCGAGGAGCTCGAGCTGCGCCCGGTCGATCGCGACCGTCTCGACATGCTGTTCAAGACCGCACTGGCCGCCAACGAACTCGATGACGACAAGGCAGTGACCGCGCGCGGCCTGCTCGCCCTCGAGGCGAAGAATGAGGACCCGAGCGACGCCGCCAAGCCGACGGTGACCGCCGGCCGACCGGCCGGACCTGCCACCGCCGGCCCCGGTGGTCCGCCCCCGCGCAGCGAGGCGCGCCGACGGATGCGAGCCGACGAGCCGGCGCAGGCGCCAGCGGAGGCACAGGCGGTGGACGAGGTCGAGCGGGAATCCGGCAGCGACGACTTCTTCCTCGGCGCCAAGCGCAAGGAGATGGCCGACAAGAAGGACCGCGCCGCCGAGCTGAGCCAGCGCGGCCGGGTCGAGAACCTGTTCCGCGCCGTCCAGCCGACGAAGGTGCTGGCCGAGAGCAACTACTGGCGGCTGCCGCTCGAGAACGCGACCCCCGACTACGTCGCCCCGAACCGGTTCTGGCGCGACTACGCCACGGCATCGTCGAGCGATCCGTTCGTGTCGGCCGCCTTCATCGAGGCGAGCACGAGCTTGCTCGAGATCATGTTCGCGATCAGCGTGCTCGACCTGCCGTTCGAGGCCGGCAAGCACGAGGTCGTGGCCGACGGCGACCGCCGCACGCTGCGCGCCGCGACGCCGCTGCTGCTGGTGCGCAAGGAGGTGACGTCCACCACCACCGCCGACGACGAGCCACCGCTCCTGCTCGGCGAGAACTTCTTCCGACTCGACGAGCGCTACCAGTTCGTCAACGGCGAACAGCGCGAGAAGCTCGTCACCGGCGAGTTCCTGACCGCCGTCGCCTACGGCACCCAGGTCGTCGTCTCCAACCCGACCGGCCAGCGTCGCAGCGTCGACATCCTGCTGCAGATCCCGGCCGGCGCGCTGCCGGTTCAACGCGGCTTCTGGACCCGCAGCGTGGCCGTCGAACTGAGCCCGTACGAGACCAGGTCGGTCGAGTACGCGTTCTACTTCCCGACCGCCGGAGACTTCGAACACTACCCGGCGCACGCCGCCAGCAAGGGCAAGCTCGTGGCCGCGGCCACCGGTCGCTCCATGCACGTGGTCGCGACGCCGAGCCAGATCGACACCCGTTCGTGGGAGCACGTCTCGCAGCAGGGCTCGACCGCCGAAGTGCTCGCCTACCTCGACAACAACAACCTGCTGCGCCTCGACCTCACCAAGATCGCCTGGCGCATGAAGGACCGCGAGTTCTTCCTCGCCGTGACCGCCAAGCTGCGCGGGCGCCACGTCTATGACGACGTGCTGTGGAGCCACGGCCTGCTGCACCGCCACACCGACACCACGCGCGAATACCTGCGACACGCCGACGGCCTGCTGCAGTCCTGCGGCGCGGTGCTGGCATCCGAGCTGCTCACCATCGATCCGATCGAACGCGGCACCTTCCAGCATCTCGAACTCGACCCGCTGGTCCATGCCCGCGCCCACCGCCTCGGCAGCGAGCACGTGATCGGCAACAGCGACCTGGCCGGCCAATACGCGCAGCTGCTCGACATCCTCGGCTACCACGCCCGCCTCGACAGCGAGGACTGGCTCGCCGTCACCTACTACCTGCTGCTGCAGGATCGCATCGAGGAGGCGCTGCAGGCGGCCGCCAAGATCATTCCGACCGACCTCGAGACGCGCGTCCAATACGACTACCTGTCGACCTACCTCTGCTTCTTCACCGGCGACACGCAGAAGGCCCGCCGCCTGGCCGAGACGTACCGCGACCATCCGGTCGCCCACTGGCAGCGCCGCTTCCGCACCGTGCTGACCCATCTCGACGAGGCCGAGGGCAGGTCCGACCCGACCACCGGCGAGCCGACCGGCGACGTCGCCGCCAGGTCGCCGGCGCTCGAGTTCGTGCTCGACGGCCAGCAGGCCCGCCTCGCCTACGAGAACCTCGACCGCTGCGAGGTCCGCTACTACGAGCTCGACGTCGAGTTCGCCTTCTCGGCGCGACCGTTCGCCAGCACCAGCGGCACCGCCGCCGCCTACGTGCAACCCAATCTGCGCGAGGAGCGCGCCTTGCCGGCCGCCGCCGCAGCCATTGCCTTCGAGCTGCCGACCCAGTTCCGCAACAAGAACGTGCTGGTCGAGGTCCGCGCCGGCGGCCTTCTGCGGTCGCGCACCTACTTCGCCAACACCCTCGACGTCCGCTTCCTCGAGTCACACGGCCAGGTCGCGGTCACCGATCCGAAGCGCAATCGGCCGCTGCCGAAGACCTACGTCAAGGTGTTCGCCCGCCTGCCGAACGGCCAGGTCCGGTTCCACAAGGACGGCTACACCGATCTGCGCGGCCGGTTCGACTACGCCTCGCTGTCCGACGATCCGAATGCCGGCGCCGAGCGCTACGCGGTGCTCGTGCTCAGCGACGAGTTCGGCGCGGTGATCCGCGATGTCGCGCCGCCGATGCAGTAGGGGGCGCGGCCTTCGACTGCTCGGCGCAGCCAGAGAAGCCGGGGTGCGTTGAGTGGCAGCCCCGGAGCGTTCACGACCGTAGCTCTCCTTCATGCCCTCGGCGCGTGCTCGCCGAGCGCGGCGGTGAGTTCCTTGGCAGTGATCGGCCTGGCGAGGAACGCCCGGCACCGAAGCGGTCGGGCGGATCCACGTCGCCGAAGCCGAAAAAGAAAAGGCGACACCTACGTGGCGTCGCCTTGTCTACATCTGGCGAGACTCATCGGGCATGGCCTGCGAGCATTGCGCAGACCCCCAAAACCCGAGTCACCGCCGGGCCCGACTCAGCTGCCCGAGCCGTCCGGCGGCGGACCGCTGCTGGCGCCACCGCCAGGCTTGCCGTGCTTCTTGCTGTTGCTCTTGCGAGGCCGACCGGCCTTGGTGCCACAGCCCTGTCATTCACTCGGCAGGGGAAGCCCCTGCAGGTCCTCGATCTCGAGTCGCTCCAGCTTGATCGCGGCCTCGAGGTCCTTCTGGTGCTGCGACTTCTCGGCGTCGGTGGTGGCCTGCTCGGCCAGCAGGCGCCAGTTCTGCCGCGCGGCCTCGATCTCCGGCTCCCACTGCTCGCGGGTAAGGCCTTCGAGCCGCATCAGCCAGGTCGTGAAGAACTGCGCGCGGGCCAGCGACTGGCGGGCATCGGCGAGCAGCTGCTTGTCCTGATCCTCGTCGGCCATCAGATGCTCGACGAGGACCTCGAGATCCTCGCGGGCCTCGTTGAGACCCTTGTTCTGGATGCGCGCCTTGTTGAGCTCGAGCCTGATCCGCTGCGACAACCGCTCGTTGCCGTCGGGCAGCTCGGCCAGGGCCGCCTCGTAGCCGGCGATCGCCTCCTGCCAGCTCCCGACATCCGCTGCCGCGTGGGCATCGACGAGCAGCACGTCACACTTGTCGAGGGCCTGCCGATCCAGGCCGGGCCCTTCGTGATAGGCCCAGGCGCCGATCGGCAACATGAGCCAGCCTACCAACAGAACGTTTCTCATCGAGTCCTCCGCGGGGGTCTTGGATGTGGCCGGAGTCTATCGGATCGTCGGCCTGCCGGGGGCAAGGAGCCTCGGGAAGTTATGCCCCAAGGGCGTCTCGACCCGATCGGCGAGGGAAGGTGAGGCGGTCAACGCCCCATGCCACAGCCGCCCCGAGGGCATAGGCGACGAGATCGGCGAACTGAAACCCCTGCCCCAACAGCAGCGCCCCCACCCGGTTCGCCCGCAGGGTGGCCAGCCAGGTCCAGTCCAACAGTTGCGAACACTCGACCACGACCGAGGCCGAGAAAGCGAGCATGCCGACCTGCCAGCCGGGCGCCGCCGGCGCCAGGGCCGCGATCGCCCAGAAGGCGGCCACGGTGTAGAGCGCGTCGCCGGTGTGCTCGGCGAAGACACCGGGCAGCGGGAACCGGCGCGACAGCAGCCCGAGACCGACGGTGACGACCAGGCACAGGACGAGCGGGAACCGACCGCGCCTCAATTGGCGTCCATCCACGCCGGCCGATAGTTGCGCCCGGCCCGGATGATGAGCTCGAGCAGATCGCCGTAGTCGTAACCAGCCGCTTCCGCGGCCTCGGCGAAATCCTCGATCTCGGTCAGGTCGGCGTTGACGTTGGCCTCGATGACGAACACGTTGCCGGCCTCGTCCATGCGCAGGTCCATGCGCGCGTAGCCCGACAGCTGCAGGGCGCGGTAGGCATTGCGGGCGATGGCCTGCACCTTGCGCTCCTCGGCCGGCGACAGGCCGCGCGCGCGGCCGGTATTGATGCCGATGCTCTGCGCGTAGTCGACGTCCCACTTCACGCGCTCGGTGGCGATCGGCTGGTTGCCCTTCGGCAGCTTGTCGTACCACAGCTCCCAGACCGGAAATACCGAGAGCCGATCGTTGCCGACGATGCTGACGGTCAGCTCGCGACCTTCGATGTACTCCTCGGCGATGATGTCGTCGCCGAGCTTGTCATGCATGAACGCGACCCGGGCGGCCAGCTGCTCGTCGTCGTGCACGATCGAGGCCTGCGAGATGCCGGCGCTGCCGTGCTGGTCGGCGCTCTTCACGATGACCGGGAACCGAACGCCCGCCGGCAGCTTCACCTGGCGAGCACCCTTCGGATAGAAGGCGAACCCAGGGCACGGAATGCCGTGCCAGTCGAGGATCTTCTTCGACATCGACTTGTCGTTCGCCAGCATGATGCCGCGCGGATTGCAGCCGGTGTAGGCCTGCTTGAGCAGCTCCAGGTAGCAGACGAGATGGGCCTCGTAGGCGATGACGCCGTGGAAGTCCGTCATGATGTTGAACACGATGTCCGGCCGCCACGACTCGATGCGGGCCTTGATCGGTTCGAGATCATCGCCGATGCCGAGCACCTCGACGGTGTGGCCACGCTGCTCCAACGCCATCCTGACGTCGAGCTCCATCTGATAGGCCCAGGTGTCTTCGGGCTCGAACTGCTCGGCACCCAGCGGCGGAACCAGGACGTCGTGGACCAGCTCCAGCACACGCAGCTTCTTGGTCTTGCGCGCCTTGCGGCTTCGGGTCACCACGTCGGCAGGATATCGCCGCAGGTCGCGGGCGTCGAATCAATCATCGATCCGGGCGCCGTCGTTGGTGGCGCAGAACAGCTCGGCGTAGTCGCGACGCCTGAACTCGTAGGCGACGCCCTTCCTGTCGACGGTGAGATCGACGATCGGCGGGAACGCGACCATGACGACGATCAGCGGCACGGTGGCGACCAGGATGACACCGAGCGTGATCAGCCGACGCCGCTGCCGGCCGGCATCGTCCGGAATGAAGTAGGGCGCCAGCAAGAACACGGCGATCACCGTCGCCACGAAGCTGAGACGTGCCAGCAGGCGATAGCGATCGGCCTGCATGCGACAGCTCGGACAGATCGGGACCTCACATACGACCGCCCGCCGCGACCACATCAACCATGGACTGA
>JAGQRA010000091.1 GCA_020425885.1 Planctomycetota bacterium
CCTTGCGTTCGACACCGGTGTCGACGCGGCCCCTGCAGCGCCGGCCGCACCGCCGGCGTCTGCGCCTGCTCGGTTCCGTCGTGCCGCCGCTGTTCGTCGCCGCCGGCGGCAGCGCGGCGGCGTGGTTCTACCTGGTCGATCACAACGTCGTGATGGCCGGGATCGTGGCCGCCATCGGCGTGACCGGGGCCATGTTCACGCGCCTCCTGTTCCGATAGCGATGCCCGGCGGAGGTCGGCTACTGTGGCCGCGTGCCGACCTTCCTGCTGACGATTGCCTACGAGGGCACGCGCTACGCCGGCTGGCAGCGGCAGCTCGGGCAGGTGACGGTGCAGGCCATGCTCGAGCGGGCGTTCGCGGCCATCGATTGCCCGGATACCCACGTCGAAGGCGCGGGGCGGACCGATTCGGGCGTGCATGCCGTCGGGCAGTGCGCCCACGCCGTGATCGCGCGCCCGTTTCCGCCAGCACGGCTGCAGCTGGCGCTCAACGGCAACCTGCCGCGCGACATCGCGGTACAGAAGGTGCAGCCGGTACCGGACGGATTCCACGCCCGCTTCCACGCCCGCGGCAAACGCTACGTCTACCGCTGCGTGGTCTCGACCGTGCGGCCGGCCATCGGCCGGCAGCTGTTCCATTGGATCCGGCGACCGGTCGACCTCACGGCGATGCGGGCGGCGGCCGCGCACCTGCTCGGCACCCACGACTTCGCGTCGTTCTCGTCCAATCCCGGCTATCCGCGGCCGCGCGGTACGGTGCGCACGCTGCAGCATGTCCACCTGGTGCGCCGCCCGCACGGGTTCGACTTCGCGGTGCAGGGCAACGGCTTCCTCTACAACATGGTGCGGGCGTTGATGGGTGCACTTCTCGAGGTCGGCTACGGCAATCAACCGCCGGACTGGATCGTCGATGTCATGGCGGCCCGGGATCGTCGCCGCGCCGCCGTGACCGCGCCCGCCTGCGGGCTCTACCTGGCGCGCGTCATCTACGCACCGGATCTGTCGCCAGGCCCGGATCCGGGCTCGCTGCAGGCCGAGGCCTGACCCGGACCTCCCGATACGCCCGGCTTCGACAGGGGGGAGGAAGGATGGGCCACGTCGAATACTCTGTCGAGCCGCCCGTTTGGCGCGCCCGCTCAGCCTCTCGTACCCGTCACACCCGTCGCCGATGATGACCCAGTCCAAAGCCGCGTTCACTTCTCTATTCGCCTTCGGTCTGTTCGCCGCCCTGCCCGCGCAAGGACCTTCGCCGACGCCGCGCTCGGTCGAGGACCTGCTGCCGGCTTCGAGCTACGGGTGCCTGCACTTCGGTGGGCTCGGCGCCTGCGTCCGCGCTGCCGGGCGACTGCCGGCGGCCGCGGTGATCACGAACTTCCTCGACCGACTGCCGGCGGCCACGCGCGAGCGACAGCTCGACCGATGGCTCGATCGCGCGGCCGAGAACGTCCGTCGCTTCCTCCAGGGCCAGGGTCTGGCGCCGGGTGATCTGCGCGATGTGCTGGCCTGTCCGATCGCGGTCGGAGTCGGGCGGCCGACGATCGAGGGCATGGGGACCTCGGTGGCGCTGGCGATCGAGGTCGGCAACCACGATGACGCGGTGCGCCGCGTCACTGCCGCCCTGCAGTCGATCGGCGAACGCCGCGGCGTGCTCGCCGGCGTTACCGAGGCCGAGATCGGCGGTCACGAGTTCCGCACCTGGCAGCTGCGCGGCGGGCCGACGATTCATCTCGGGTCGATCGACGGCCGCTTCATGATCAGCAACAGCCGCGGCTACCTGGCC
Organism: Planctomycetota bacterium; assembly: GCA_020425885.1. The sequence goes on from JAGQRA010000091.1 coordinate 1,780, forward strand.
GAGATCGCCGAGGTCGCTGCGGGCCGCGCACCCTGTCTGGCATCCCAGTCGACGCTGGGGTCGGTGCGCGAGCAGCTCGACGGCACGGTGCTGACTTCGCTGTTTGCGAACACCGGTCTGTTCTGCGCCATGGCCGATCCGGTGCTGCCCTACGAGGTGGGGCAGTGGGCCGACATTCTCGGCCTCGGGCGACTCGATGGCATCTTCGCCGGGGTCTCGGCCGGGCAACATGGCGGCACCGATGTCCTGCATGTCGGCCTGCGAGGCAACAAGGGCGGCCTGCTCAAGGTCGCGGCGAGCAAGCCGCTCGATCTCTCCTTCGCCGCTGCCTGCTCGGAGAACACGGTCGCCTTCGGCGCGGCCCGGCTCGATCTCCCCGCGCTGATCGGCGCCTTCGACCGTTTCCTCGATGTGTTGCCGCAACAGGTCGGCAGCAAGATCCGGCAGAAGATGCTCGAGGAGATGGCGCGGGAGATGGGGCACGCCGGGACCTCGCCGAAGGAGGTCCACGCCATGCTCCGAGCCTTCGGCGATCAGGCGACCTTCGCCTTGAGTCTCGAGAACGGTGCGGTGCCGAAGCCGGAACTGCTGGTGCAGATCGGTGTGCGCGATGCCGATCGAGTGGCGGCGCTGATGCAGCGCATCGAGGCCGCCGTGGCCGAGGAGAGCGGACTGGCCTGGAAGCGGCGCGATGTCGACGGCACCGACATCCACTTCCTCAACGTCGAGATCGATGGGCAGTTCAAGCTGTCGCCGTGCTATGCGCTGACCGAGAAGGCGTTGCTGCTCGGTTCGGATACCCAGAGCC
>JAGQRA010000687.1 GCA_020425885.1 Planctomycetota bacterium
CCCGCATGCCCTGCGTCAGCGTCACCGGCCCGATCAGACCTCGCGGCGGATCGACGACGGCTGCCTGGGCGACGAATTCGACCCCGCGCAGCGAAACGGCGTTGGGAATCGGCATGGCCCAACGCGCGCGGCCACCCGGTTCGGCGAGGGTGAAGGCGCTCGCCACCGGCATCGCGAAGTGGATCGAGCAGCCGTTGCCGATCGGGATACTCCGGGCGACGAAGCCGAAGCCGAGGAACGTCGGCGCCAAAGGAGCGAGCGTGCCGACCTCGAGCGCGAACGTGGCGTTGCCGATCGTCGGCGACATCATCGCGTGTAGCACGGGTGTCGGACCAAGCGCGCAGCCCGAGCCGAAGGACTCGGCCGCGTTCGGCCAGGACGTGAGCGAGTGCGCCCCGCCGGTGTTGGTCGTCCCGATCGCGACCAGGGCCTGGCGGACGTCGTCGGTCACGACGGCGACGAGCCCCGAAATGGCCCCGAGCACGGGCACCGGCGTCCATGTTGAACCGCTCCACTCGAAGAGGGTGGACGAGTCCGTGGCCATCACGCGCTGCCGCCGCGGATCGAAGGCGAGCTGCAGCGGGCGCACGGCCGAGAAGACGAGCCCGGGCCCGGCCTGTGTCCAGGTGATGCCGTCGTACTCCCAGGTCAGCGGCACGCCGGCATCGCAGAGCAGCACGACCCGGTTGCGCGCGCGATCGAGCGCGGCGACCGCCGGCCCGTTCGATGACGGCAACATCGCCGGTGTCATCTGGCGCCAGTTGGTGCCATCCCATCGCCATTGATCGGCGAGCGCGCCGGTGCCGTTCACGCCGCCGAACAACAGCACGCCGCCGGAGGGGTCCTCGGCGATGGCGGCCCGCGAACGCATCGGCGGCGAGACGGCCGGGCTCCGCTGCACCCAGTCGATGCCGGTCCAGTTCCAGGTGTCGGCGAAGCGCGCGCCGCTCGTGTCCTCGCCGCCGAACAGCACGATCTGCTGCTCGCCGGGTGACCAGCACATCGCGACGTGGGATCGCGGCGATGGCTGCGCGGTCGCTGTGATGTCGCGGAAACGGGTGTCGAACAGCTGGCCGGCATCGGTCCTGCCCACGCCGCCGAAGGTGAGCGTCTGCCCGCGCACGCGGTCGAAGGCGCCGGCACCGAGGAAGCGAGACCACGGCACCGTGAACCGGTCGATCAAGGTCCACGATGATCCCGAGAAGCGCCACACCGAACCGGCAGGGTCGTAGGTGCCGACGAGCAGCATCGACGTCGCATCCTGAACCAGCCGCCCGCCACTCATCGGCCCCGGATCGTTCGTCGTCGGCACTGCCTGCCAGCCGTTGCCGAGCAGTCGATACGTCGTGGTTGCGGTCGTTCCCCCGTAGAGCATCAGCCCGCCGAGGCCCGGCGCATGGGCCATCGCGGCGTGACTGCGCGGACCCGCGGCGGCGTTGGCGGCGAGCAGCCGCCAACTCGAACCGTCGAAGGCCCAGCAATCGCCGAGCACCGTGTTGTTCGTTGCGCCGCCGTAGAGGATGCAGCGTCGGCCGATCGGGTCGTAGGCGAAAGCCGCCCAGCCCCGCGGCTGCGGCGCTGGACTGGGCGTCGACGACCACCAGACCGTGCCGTCGAACTCGTGGATCGCCCCGTTGCCCTCATAGGCCACGATGCGTCGCCGGACCTCGTCGAAGCAGAACTCCGCCGAGGTGAACGGTGCGGTCGCGTTCTGCCACGACCAACGCGCACCGTCCCACCGGCCGACACCGCGGTTCATGCCGCCGTAGGCATTGGCGACCGCCAACAGCTGTCCGCGCTGCCGGTCGCTGCCGAGCCACAACACACCCGAGATGCCCTCGGTCACGTGCTGGCGATGTTCGACTCCGGCGCCGTTCCACTCCCACTGCTGGATCGGCGAGGTCGTCCAGAACACCGTCCGCTGGCGCCCGGGATCCCAGGCCGCGTCGCGCGGTCGCGTCGGATGGGCGATGGGATGCCACGTCGCCGTTGCCTGCCCGGCGAGCGGGCCCGCGAACGACGACACCGTCATCATGAGGATGAGTGCGACTCGCATCTCAGTCTCCGATGACGAGCCGCAGCCCGTCGCTCAACGTCAGCACCGACCACAGCGCCCGCGCCGGATCGATGGCCGCGGCCTGCGCGAACAGCTCGACGCCGCGCAATCCGCTGGCGGCCGGGATCGGCAGCGCCACCGCGGCATCGCCGAGGCCGTCGGCAAGACGCCACTCGACCGCCGCGACCGCATCGACGAGCAGGCTGCAACCGCCGCCGAGCGCGACGTTGCGCTGGTTGAAGCCGACGGCGAGCATGACGATCGCGCTCGGTGCGAAGCTGGCCGTGACGAGCGCGAAGGTGCCGTTGCCCGGCGATGGCCGGCCGCGAGCCGTGATTCCGGGCGCGTTGCCGAGTGCGCAGGCGGTGCCGTAGTGCTGCACCGCGATTGCGGTGTCCGTCAGCACCTCGAGATCGCTCGCCGTCGCGTTGACGATGAAGGCCTGCGGGTAGCGCAACACGCGGTTGCGCACGGGATCGCCGACGATCCGCATCCCGTCGCGCGTTTGGCCGATGGCGCCGAGCGTCGTCCACGCGGCACCATCCCACTCCCAGGCATCTCGGCCTTCGACACGGATGCGCGCCGTATCGGGCCGGAAGCAGATGCGCCGCACCTGCTGGAAGTGCCAGCTGAACGGCGAGGCCATGTGTTGCGACCACTGCGCGCCGTCCCACTCCCACGTCTCCTGCAGCGGCGTCGACGGCGTGAGGTAGCCGCCGGTCAGCATCACGCGGTTGCGCACCGGGTCACGCGCGGCCAGCGTCCAGGCCCTCGGTGCTGGCGCGAGGGCCGGGGCCAGCTGCTGCCAATCGTTGCCGTTCCATCGCCAGTGATCGCCGAGTGGTGGCAGTGAAGGGCTGGCTTCACCGCCGAACAGCACGACGCCGCCGAGCGGGTCCTCGGCGATCGCGAACCCGGCGCGCGGTGATGGACTCGCGGTCGGCGACGCCTGCGTCCAGTCGGTGCCGTTCCAGAGCCAGGTGTCGTTGACCGCGGGATCGCCGCCGAACAGCAGCACCGCGGCGTTGGCCGCCGACCAGGCACCGCCGGCGCTCATGCGCGGGCTCGGGCTCACGGTCGGTTGTCCGCGCTGCCAGCGACCGTCGAACGTCCAGGTATCGCCGACCAAGGTGGCGACCAGCGGTGCCTCACGCCGCAGCCCGCCGAACATGACCGCCTCGTTGCGCACGGGATCCCAGGCGAGCAGCGGGTCGTCGCGCGGCACCGGCGTTTCGCCGGTGAGTCGATGCCAGTCGTTGCCCGCGAAGCGCCACAGTTCGTTGCCGCGGCCGTGATCGCCGCCGCGCAGCAACAGCCCGACGCCGTCCCAGGCGAGCTTGCTGCCTTCGCGCGGTCCGGGATTCCGCGTGGTCGCGATCGGCGTCCAGGTCGTTCCGTTCAGCGCCCACGTCGTATGCGGCGCCGAATCGCCGCCGTACAGGATCATGCGCCCGGTCGACGGCTCGAAGGCGAGTGTCGCGTAGTCGCGTGCTCCGGGTGCGCCCTGGAGCTGCAGCAGCGACCAGACGCTGCCGTTCCACGACCAGAGATCCGTCATGCCGTTGCCGCCGTAGAGCACAGTGCGCCGATGCAGCGGGTCGTATGCGAACGGGCCGTCGCGTTGCCCGGGCCCGGCGGCGATGACGTGATGATGCCACTGCACGCCATCCCACTCGTCCAGGTCGGCCGCGACCTGGAGGACGAGTCGACGGCGGTACGAATCGTAGGCCGAATGCCCGATCGGCCCCGAGCTCGGCCATGACGCCAGCCGGCGACTCCAGCGCGCGCCATCGAACGCGTGCTCGGAGTTGCGGTCGAGGCCGGTCAACGCGCCGCGCGCAGGGTCGTACCAGGCGGCGAGAAGAGCCGGCGTCGCGGCATCGGCCCACAGCACCCAGTCACTGCCGTCGCGGCTCCAGAGCCGGTCCGACTCGATGGCGAACAGGATGCCGCGCCCGGGATCCCAGACCAGCGCTGCATCCGTCGCCGGCGCCGTGGCGATGGTGGCGTAGCTCGCCTGCGACGGCAGCACCACCGCCGTCGCGAACCCCAGGACCATGGCGCGCAGGAGACGAGGAGCGACCATCGATCGCCTGTAGCCGGGACCGGCGTCGAGGTAACTCCGGTGCCAGGACCAGAAGCCACATGTTGCTTTTGGTCCTGGCACCGCAGCTACGGGAGTTGCCGGCAGAACCCGAGCTCGATCACGTCGACGCCCCAGACCCTTTGCGAGCGCCGGCGGCCGTCCGGCGCCCAGCCATCTTGCCGATAGAAC
>JAGQRA010000688.1 GCA_020425885.1 Planctomycetota bacterium
CGCCGATCCAACGCGGCCAGCTTCGACACCGACGGCTCGGGCTGCCCCACGGGCGCCCAGGAGCCGCGGCTCGATGCCCATGCGACCCCGGTCCTCGGCAGCCCATTCGCTCTGGACGTCAGCGCGCCGGGACTCGTCGCCGCGAGCCTCGCGGTCGGGTTCTCCAGGACCATCTTCCAGGGCACGAACCTGCCGCTCGAGTTGGCGGCCGTCGGACTGCCCGGATGCTGGCTCCTGGTCTCGCCCGACCTCGTGCTCGCGCCGCAGAACGTGAGCTCGGGGAGCTCGGCCAGCTTCATGATGCAGCTGCCCAATCACCCCTCGCTGGTCGGCTTCTGCCTCTACGCCCAGGCCATGGTCCTGCGACCGGGCAGCGTCGATCTGAGCGACGGAGCTCGATTGCGGCTCGGCTTCTGAACCAGCTCGCCGGCTTCGCGGGCGACGGCTGCGCCGGACCCGAGGGTGGTGCTCGGTGACCGCGCATGGGACAATCCCGCCGGTCGCCACACCCCTCTCCGCGTGTTCCCTGCCCATCCTGAGCACGCCAACTGTTCATGAAGCCATCGACACTGTTCTGGTGCGCGACCGCGGTAGCGGCCTGCGCCAACGTCTCCACCCCCACGGCAACCGAGGCTCAGTGCCTGGCCCAGGCGCGCCAGCTCCTGATCGAGGATCCGGCCGGCGCCCTGACCATCACCGACCGGTTGCTGGCCGAGAACCAGACGCTGGGCGAGGCCCATCTGCTCGCCGCCGAAGGGGCGCGGTTGCTCGCCCTGCGCGGCGGCGGCGGCGGCCAGGTCAAGCAGCTGTTCGAGGAGGCCGCTGTTCACCTCGAGACGCTGATCGACAGCTCGGCCGAGCCGGTCGCGCCTTCCACCTGGAAGCTGCTCGGCGACTGCCGCTTCGATCTGGGCCAGTTCGACGCCGCCAGCAGCGCCGCGATGGCCGCAGCCGATGGCTACGTCGAGCGCGGCGGTGAGTCGGCCGACCAGCTGGCCGCCGAGGCCGTGCTGCTCGCCGCCAACGCCGACCTGCGTTCGTTCGTCGCGGCCAGGCAACGGGAGATCGACGACGGCACGCCCGATGACAACGGCAAGGTCGAGATCAGCCCCGAGGTCGCGGCGCTGGCGATGACGGCGATCGAACGCTTCCACCGCGTGCATCAGGAGTATCCGGCCGAGGCCGTGACGCAGGTCGCCGTCACCCTGCGGTGGCTCGACCGCGATCCGGCGGCGCTCGAGGAACTCGAACGCGGCATCCGCAACCACCCCGACGTGAACGCGATCCACGAGGCCTACTTCAACTGGATGTTCGAGGCCGACCAGCGCAGCGCCCTCGTCGGCGCCTACAGGCGGTTCGTGCGTGAGAACCCGAGCACGCCGCTGCTGCGCTGGCACCAGGGCCGGGCCCTGGCCCTGCGCGCCGACGAGCTGCGGCAACAGGGCGACTTCCAGGGCGCGATCGCCAGCTACGAGAAGGCCCTCGCCAGCTTCGGCGAGTACGGCTCGATGATGCCCGCCCACGCCGCCAACACCGACCAGTGGCTTGCCCTGTGCGAGCTGTCGATCGCGCGGACCGCGGTCGAGATCGGTGACTACGAGGGTGCCAGGCAGCATCTGTTCGCCGCCGACGAGGCCTCGCCGCTCGCCGTCACCTACGACGACGGCATGCCGCGACTCGCCGACAGCTTCGGCAGCCACTACACGGCGGTCATCGTCGCCATCAGCAGCGCCCTGGTCGACAGCGGCGATCGGGCCCTGGCGCGGACCCTCGAGTTCAACGAAGCCGTGCTCGCCCGCCACCCCGACCGCTGGGGTTTCCTCTACAACAACGCCGCCCTGGCCGCGCGCGATCTCGGCGTGCAGTACGACGGCAAGGGTGACAGGGGCAAGGCCATGGAGCTCTGGGAGCGCAGCTACGGCTACTACGAGAAGGCCGTCGCGCTGTCGCCGGAGGACGCGCGCATCACCAATGACTGCGGGCTGATGCTGATCTACCACCTCGGCCGTGACTTCGACCGCGCCCGCGAGTGCTTCGACCGCGCCATCGCGGTCGGCCAGGCCCAGCTCGATGCCATGCCCGACGACGCCGACCAACGCGACCGCGAACTGCTCGAAGAGGCGGTCGGCGACGCCTGGCAGAACATCGCCGTGCTGATGAAGGACCACCTCGGCAAGCCCTTCGCCGACTACGAGCCGTTCTGCACCAGCGCGGTCCGCTTCTACCCCTACCAGCGCCGCGCGGCGGCGGCGATGCTGCGCGACCGCGGCATCGCCGAGGCGGCCGGCAAGGCGGCGGCGCAGGGCGGCGCCGCCGAGGCCTTTGCCAAGGTCGAGAAGGATGCCCGCGCCAAAGCCGAGACCGGTGACTTCGACAGCGCCCTCGGCCTGCTCGACAAGGTCGCCAAGGACTGCAAGGAACACGCGCCCTACCAGGCCCTGCGCGGCGAATACAACTTCCAGCTGGCGGTCCAGCGCCGCGATCAGGGCAAGAGCAGCGTCGAGTTCTTCTTCCAGGACGCCATCGCCGCCCTGACCAAGGCCGTCAACCTCGACAGCGAACCGAACGCGCCGCGACTGCTGCTGGCCCGGGCGCAGTTCGAGTCGACCGATTTCGAAGGCGCGGCGAAGACCGCCTCGGCGCTGCTGCTCCACCTGCAATCGCAGGGCGGCGGCGACGCCGACACGCTGCAGGCGGCCCACCTCGTGCGCGCCAGCTCGGCCGCCCGCGTCTATGCCGACAAGAAGTCCGGCGGCGACGACGACAAGGACATGCTCACCGCGGCCCGCGCCTCGTTCCGCCTGCTCGAGTCCAAGGACGCGCTCGAGCCGACCCTGCGCGACCTCTGGTCGGCGACCGAACAGTGGGCCGGCGCCGGCGCCGAGGCGGTCAACATCTACGGCCGGGCGCTGGCCAAGAACCCCGACGATCAGGAGCTGCTCGGCAAGCTCGTCGACACCGCGTCGGCGCAGAACCAGCTGACCATCGCGATCGACCTGCTGCAGAAGCGCAGCGACGCGACGGCGCTGTGGTACCTCGGCAAGACGCTCTACCTGCGCGCCGGCATCGAACGCGAGCAGCAGAAGATCGCCGATGCGATGCGCACGCTCGACGCGAGCAAGAAGGCGTTCACCGACTCGATGACGAAGAACGCCGCCTATCGCCAGAACTGTGAACGCTGGATCGCCTGGTGCCTCGGCAAGAAGGGCAACATCGCGTTCACCCAGGACGACCTGAAACAGGCCGAGTCGCTGTTGCTCGAGGCCGCCCGGCTGAGCCCGGCCGACGTCGCCGTCGACCTCGGCATGTACGAGACTACCCAGCTCGGCATCATGAAGGTGGCGGACAAGCACTACCGCAACAACGATCTCGCCAAGGTCGAGGCGATCTACCGCGCCGCTTCCGACGCCGCCAATGGCGATCTCATCCTGCTCAACAACTCGGGCCTGTTCGCGCGCGACTACGGCAACCAGCTCGAGCAGAAGGGCAAGACCAAAGAGGCGATGGAGATGTACGAGCAGAGCTACAAGGCCTACACGCGCGCCCAGCAGCTCGACCCGACCAACGTCCGGCTGCGCAACGACTGCGCCCTGATCGCGATCTACCACCTCGAGCGCGACTGGGAGCAGAGCAAGCAGCTGCTCGATACCGCGATCGCCGACGGCGAGGAGACGTTGCGCTCCAACCCGCCCGAGGATGCCGACGCGGCCCGACAGCTCGACGAGGCGGTCGGCGATTGCTACGAGAACCTGGCGCTGTGGCACCTCAAGCACGGCAAGGACGGCGCCGCGGCCAAGGCGGCCGCGCTGAAGAGCCAGGAGCACCACCCGGGTGCTCGGCGCGGTGGCGCCCGCCGGCACCTGCAGGCCGCGGAACGGCTCTTGCAAGGCAAGTGACATGCGTCTTGCGCTCAGCTGCCTCACCCTGTTCGGCCTCGCCTTCGCTTCGCTGCCGTCCCCGGCTGCCGCGCAGCATCAGTCGCCGCCGCAGTCGCTGCGCGAGCAGGCCTTCGGTGCCGAGAATCGCGGCGACTTCGCCACCGCGGCCGAGGCGTTCCTGAAGCTGGTCGCGGCCGAACCGGGCAACCCGAAGTGGGTCGTCAACGCCGGCAGCTGCCTCGGTCGCAGCGGCCGCTTCGCCGACGCGATCGACCTGCTCGAGGAGGCCCGCAAGAAGTTCGACGGCGTCATCGAGGTGCCGTCGATGCTGGCGCGGACCCTGCTGCTCAAGGCCGAACGCGACGCCGGCGCGCTCGACCCGTACGGCCTGCGCACGCAGGCGGCCGAGCTCGCCGAAGGCGTGCTGCGACTGGACCCGGACCACGAGGACAGCCGTCTGGTCCTGGCCCAGGCGCGCTACATGATGGGCGACTGGGACGAAGCCGTGAAGCAGGCCGAGGAAGCGGTGCGACGCCACCCCGACCGCTCCGGCGCGCACATCCTGCTCGGCCGCATCGCCGCCGATCGCATGCGCGACCTGCTCGCCGCGCACGACAGCGGCGAGGTGTCGGGCCAGGCCCTGGCCGATCTCACCGCCCGGCTCGACGGCCAGAGGAAGAGCGCGCAGGCCTCGTTCGAGCGGGCCGCGGAACTCGATCCGACGCGCGCCCACCCCCACGTGATGCTGGCCCGCATCGCCCTGCTCGACAAGAAGGCAGCCGACGTCCGCCGCCACCTCCTCGACGCCCTCGCCATCGATCCGGAGACCAGCATCGATCACCGCCACATCACCGACGGACTCGACTGGCAAGGCCGGCAGCAGGCCTACGCCACGGCGCTGCAGCGCTACTCCGAGCGCGAGGGAGCCACGGCTCGAGGCCGGGGGACGCTGCGTTGGTTCGTCGGCAAGGCGCTGTTCGACGGCCGCCAGTGGCAGGCCGCGCGCGCCGCGTTCGAGCAGGCGCTCGTCGACAATCCGGCGGCATTCAACTCGTACTACTACGCCGCCCTCGCCGCCTACGAACTCGGCGACCACGACGGCGCCGAGAAGCACGCCGGCGATTACGCTGCGGTGTCGGCGACGGGTTTCGCCGACGTCGTGCGCAACCTCGCCGGCGACGCCCGCGGTCAGGTCGCGGCGATCGTCAAGTTCCTCGCCGATCGCGCCTATGCGAACGGCAACAAGGCGCGCAGCCGCGAACTCAACCATGTCACCGCCCTGCTCTACGACACCGCCGAGGCCTGGAACAATCGCGCTTTCCTCTGCCGCGAGACCGGGCGCTTCGAGGACGCCGTCGAGGCCTACGGCCGGGCGCTGCTCAAGGAGCCGAAGTCGCCACAGCTGCTGAACGACCTCGCCGTCGTGCTGCACTACCACCTGCCGAACGAGGCCAATCTGAGGCGCGCGCGCGGCCTCTACGAGCAGGCGATCGAGAACGCCAGAGCGATCCTCGACGACGCCAATGCCACCGCATCCGACCGGCAGCTGGCGCGCCAGGCGTTGACCGACGCGACCAGCAACCTGGCCGAGATGAAGTAGGTCGCCTACTCGTCGCCCGGCAACAGGCGGCGGCCGAGGTTGCCGTAGTTGCGATACGGCGTGACGTCCGGCGGCCCGGCGGCGTAGCGCCAACGCAGCTCGAGCGGATCCCCGGCCGGCACGGCGATCAGCGAACTCGATACGGTCCCGTAACGGTCGCCGTGCTTGCAGACCTCGTGCCGACCTTCGCCGCCGCGATCTGCCAGCAGTGGCGCCAGCGCATCGAGCTGCAACTCGACCGTTGACCGCTGGGCGGTCGCCGTGGCGAGTCCGGGCAGCTCGAGGTCTCCCGGGCCGTGTTCGTTGGTGACCAGGAGCACCGGATCCGGCCAGTCGATGCAACGCACCGCGCCGCCTTCGTTGCGCAGCACCAGCGTCCGTTCGCCGTCACAGAGAACGAGCTGGAAGCCCGAATGCGGCGCGGCCGCGACCCGCTTCTTGACGACCTCTGCGGCGGTGTCGAGATCCGCCTGATCGAGCGCCAGGTGCGGCAGCAGCCCGCGCGACGGAGCGGCATCCAGGACCGGGCCCGCGGCGAGATTCGTGATGCCGGCGAACCGCCCGCGATCGTCGATCGCGAGCCAGGTGCCGCCAGCCACGCGATCGCGCGGCGACAGCAGGCGCCGATGCTCGCCGATCCACAGCCCGGGCGGCGCCGACTTGCGATCGATGCGTTCGTCACGATTCGCTCCGACCAGGACCGGATGGCTCGGGTGATATCCGCGCAGCACGATGAGCAGGCACATGGGCTCCGGGCAGGATAGCGCCTGGGCTGCGGGCGTCACCCATCGCCGCCGGCCGGCAGCCGACGCAGCATGAACATGCCGGTCGCCGCGAGCAGACAGCAGGCGGCGGCGGTGAGAAACAACAGGCGGAAGTCAGGCGGGCCATCGACGAAGGCCGTCGCGACGAGGGCGCCGAGCTGCGACCCGAAGGCGTAGCCGAGCTGCATGCAGCTCTGCACCATCGAGAACGCCAGCGTCCGCCGCGCCTCGGCGACGCGCTTGCTGGTGGCGGCGAAAGCCAGGGTCATCGAGCCCGCCATCACTGCCGCGGCGAGGGCCCGCAGGGCGAGGAAGGCGTCGATCGAGGTGACCATCGCCATCGTGGCGAGGATCGCTCCGAGCATCGCGCAGAGGTAGGCGAGGCACCGCAGCGGGCCTCGGCGATCGGCCATGCGGCCCCAGACCGGCGTGAAGAACCACTGCGCCACGGCCATCATGCCGAAGGCGACACCCACGGTGCGGTCGAGCGCCAGCTCGGGCGTCGCGCTGAAGTGGCCGATCCAGGACGCCGGGCCGAACCCGCGCACGACGAGCGCGACGAACGGTTCGGCCATGTTCTGGCCGAGCCGCATCACCACGACGAGCACCAGCAGCCAGCGGAACACCCGGTTCTGCAGCAGGTCCCGGCTCGATTGCGCCATGCCGCCGAGGAAGGAGCGGCCGTCTGGCGGCGCCGGCGGCGCGTCACGGGCGGTGATGGCGAGCCGCGCCGCCGCCAGCGCGGTCATCAGACTCGTCATCCAGAACACCGAGGCACGGCCGCCGTGATGCGACAGCTCGGCCCCGAGGAACGGCCCGAGGAAGGTGCCGACGGCCATCGCGACCTGCAACCTGGCGATGATCGTGCCGTGCAGTTCACGCGGCGCGCCATGCGACGCGAGCGCCATCGACGGCGCGATGAACCCGGCGAATGCACCCTGCAGGATGCGCATGACCAGGAGCCACAGCGGACTCGGCGCCAACGGCATCAACCCGGTCGCGATCGCGATCGCCAGGTTGGCGCGGATCGCCATCGGCTTCTTGCCGACACGATCACCGAGCGCTCCCCAGATCGGGCCGGCGATGGCTGCGGTCAACGGCGCGACCCCGAAGATGGCCGCGGCCCAGTGCGCCAGTTCGCGTTCGTCAGCGATGGCAAACCGCTCCTGGATGTAGAGCGGCAACATCGGCAGGAACGCCATCAGGCCCAGCGACGTCGCGAACAGACTCGGCCACACCGCGCGAAAGTTGCGGTGCCAGGCCTCGCGATCGTCGGCGGAGTCGGTCAAGACCGACTTCTACAAGAAGCTGGCGCTACTTGCGCGGCAAGGTCCGGAATCGCAACACGACGCGCGTCGGCGGATCGGCATCGGGCCGATCGCCGGCGGCCGACGGGTCGACGACAGGGACTCCCTGGCCCTCTCCCTCGCGTTCAGCTGGCGGTCCATTCGACAACACGACCTGCAACTCGCCATTGGCCAGCTCGTAGTCGCGTTCCTTGGCCAGAACGGCCAGGTGACGGATCAACTGCTGCACCTCCGACTTCGGCCCCTCGACCAACCAGCCGTGCTCGGCGGGCAGCTCCTCGGTCCCCTCCGCGCGGCGACGCTCACCGCCTCTCTCGAAGAGCGGCGCCTCGGCGAAGTGCCGCACCTGCGCGCCGATCCGCTGCAGCTTCAGCTGCCACGGAAACGCCGTAGCGGTCTTCGTCGCCGCGGCGTCCTGGTCTTCGTTGGCCTCGCCATCGGCGCGACTCGAGTCGCGTTTCAGAGCCTCCAAACCGAGTTCCGCTTCGACGAAGGCGACGAGGGAGGTGTCGAGATTCGCCAAGCGCGTGGCATCGCCGCGCCGCGCCCGCGAGGCGTAGCGCGGCCCAGTCGGCCCGAACGTGGCCGGCCCGGTCGGCGCCGATGTTCCGGCTGGGGCCGAGGGCGCGCTCGGGGCCGGAGTCGATGGACCGGCCGGAGCGGGAGTGGATGGACCGGCCGGAGCGCCGACCTTCGTGTTGCCTCCCGTCGCCGGCGCCTTCGAGGATTTGTCGGGCGGCACGGCCGACTGTGACCGCGGCGGTTCGACGAAGCGGGTCAAGCGAAGGAACGGCAGCACGACGACCTCGCCGCTGTCTTCGAGTTGCCGGTCGGATGGAACCTGCTTCCCCGTCTCGCCGACGACCTGCGGCCTGGCATCGGCTGATTCCTTGGCCAGAGAGGTCGACCGACCACCACTCGGGCCTTCACCACCGGCCCCGACCCCACCCGACCCGAAGAAGAAATCGTCGCTCCCGGTCTTTGCGCCCGCCTTCGACTTGTTCTCCGCGCCGGCCTCCGGCTCGGCCTTCGCGCCGGCCTTCCGCTCGTGCTTCGATTCATCGTTCAACTCGAACCCCAGGGTCGGGGACGGGCTCTCGGTCACCAGCAGTTCGGTCGCGCCTGCCGCCGATGCCTGTTCAACTGGCGCGGCGTTGCCGGCGGTTGGCAACGTGTCTGATCTGGCAGGCCCGGGCTGCGGCTGCGCCGTCGAGGTCGGCTCCGGCACCGTCACCTTGTCCCATCGCGACAGGGTGCCATTCGGGGCACCGGCCTCGGGTCGCCCGGCCTCGCTGCCGGCGCGGTCGGTAACGGACATGGTCATGATCCTGGCCCTGGCATCGCCAGCTGCCTTGGCGACATCGGCCGCACCAGCGGATTCGACTCCACCGACGACGACATCCTTGTCGGAGCCCGCAGCGCTCCCGAGCAGGACGCTCACCTCGACATCCGAACTCGGGACTTCTCCGGCAGGATCGCCGGGTGACATCGCGCCTGCTTCCGGCAGCGATCCCTGCCGTGAGACCTCGGCTCGCCGCTGCGCCTCGTCAGCCGCCGTCGCGCCGGGTTTCGCATCGACGTGAGCCGACGACTCGATCGCCGGAGACGTCTTCGTCGGCAGCGAGTTGAGCCACACCGCCAGCGTCAACAGCGCCGCCGCCGCCGCGGCGCTGAACAGCAGGCGATAGCTCCGCCCCGGCAGTGATCGGGTCGAGCCGCGACAGGCCTCGCTGGCGAGCGAGGCCATCACCCGGCTCGCGATGTCGACCTCCATCGTCGGCGCCCGCAAGGCTCGGCGCACGGTGTTGACCGTCCGTTCGTACTCGTCGAGCTCGCGCTGCAGCTGGGGATTGACGCGCAGCTCGGCGACGAAGCGATCGCGGTCCTTGTCGCTCATGCAACCATCGACGAATTCGGCCATGCGCTCGTCGAGCGGAGGTTCGGGTTCGAAGCTCATGGCGCGTAGTCCTTCAACATGTTCTGCAACAACAACCGGCCGCGGTGGATCCGTGACCGCACGGTGCCGGGTGGAACGCCGAGCACCTCGCCGATCTCCTCGTAGGACAACGACTCCATGTCGCGCATGACCACCGCGGCACGGAAGTCGTCGGGCAGCTGCCGTACGCATTCCCGTACGCGGGCCAGGAACTCGTGCTGGCTGGCCCGTTCCCCGGGCTCGATCTCGCGACCGACGGGCTGCGTGTAGAGGTCGTCCGAACCGGCGATCGGGGCGTTGATCGAGAACGTGGCGCGGTTGCGCTTGCTGGCCTTCCGCTTGCGGTACTCGCCGATCGCGACGTTCATCGCGATGGTATGCATCCAGCTCTGGAAGCGCACCTGGCCATCGAACCCGGGGAGTCCCTTGTGCACGCGCAGGAAGGTCTCCTGACAGAGATCCTCGGCCATGGCTCGATCGCAACGCAGCACGGACACCATCACTCGCATCACCCGGTCCTGAAACATCTCAACGAGTCCGCGGAACGCATCCGGATCACCATCCTGAGCACGCAACATCAGTTCGCGTGCCGGATCGTCGTCCGGTTGCTTGTCGCGGATTGCGTCCCCCGACGTAGAGAGGCGCGCGGGGACGGCCAACAGACGTTTCGGTCCGGGCAGGGTTCCCTCGACGGCGGGCTTTTTCTCGGCGGTCACAGGGCGCTGAACGATTCGGTGGCAACGGCAGTTCGGCTCGAACCCGGTTCGAACTCGCCTGACCGCGGCGATCAGGAGCGGCATCCGGCGGACGCGGCTGGGGCACGATAACGCACCCGCGCGTCCGCGGCGACCCTACGACGCTGCGCGCCCCAGGTTCTTCCTGGTCGGCGGCAAGTCCACCCCGCTACGCTTGGCCTTCAACATGGCCAGGCACCTGTTCACGTTCCCTTGCCCGTGTTGCGACAAGCTGGTCGAGGTCGATACGCGCACCGGCAAGGCCCGCGCCATCCGCCCCGACGAGAAGAAGCAGGGCGGCGACCTCGACTCCCTGCTCTCGGCGCAGCGGCAGGAGAGCCAGCGACTCGACTCGTTGTTCGACAGCGCCAGGAGCCGCGAGTCCAACGACGCGGACATCCTGGCGCAGCAGCTCGCGCGGGCCAAGGAGGAGGCGAAGAAGGACAAGGACGAGCGGCCGCCGAACATCTTCGACCTCGACTGAGGTGCCGAGAAGGAGCCGCGATGCGGCCCCTCGACGAGTATGATCTCGTCGCAGCTGCCGCTGCGTCGGCCTCTCAGCTGTCCTGGTAGCCGAACAGGCTCCCGACCTGGTAGATCGTCACCGCCACCAGCCACGCCAGCCCGGTCATGTAGGCGAAGGTGAAACCGGGCCAGAACCACGAGTGCGTCTCGCGTCTGATCGTCGCCAGCGTCGATGCGCATTGGCTGCAGAGGGCGAAGAAGGCCATCGCCGCGAGGGCGACCAGGCCGGTCATCGACCGCGACCCGTCTTCGTTTCGCGCCCGCTGCAGCGCGGTGCGGAGCCGAACCACGGACTCCGCGTCGGCGTCGCTGTCGGCGGCGACGTCGCCCAGGCTGTGCAGCGTTCCGAGCGTGGGCACGACGAGCTCTCGGGCCGGGAAGGCGGCGAGGATGCCCACGGTCAACTTCCAGTCGAAGCCCGCGAGCGCGAACGCAGGCTGCACGGCTCTGCCGATCGAGGCCAGCACGCTCTGCTCGAGATAGGCCGCCGCCTCGGCGCCGTCGAGCCTTGCCCGTTCGGCATCGCCGACAGCGCCCTCCGGGGCCGCCATGCGCAAGGCCTCGAAGCGATCGTGGATCTCGGCCGGCCGCGGGAAGTAGCCGAGAGCCCAGACCACCACGGTCGCCGCCAGGATCACGGTGCCGGCCGTACGCAGGAACTCTCGCACCGACATCCAGGCATGGCGGCCGACATGTCGCAGGGGAGGCATGTGATAGACCGGCAGCTCCATCGCCAGGATCGAGACGCCGCCGCGCAGCAACGTCTTGCGCAGCACGAAGGCGACGACGAAGGCCGCGACGATGCCGAGCATGTAGAGCAGGAACAGCAACAGGCCGGCCTGATGGGCCGGGAAGAACGCCGCCAGCATGACGACGTAGACCGGCAACCGGGCCGAGCACGACATCAACGGCGCGACCAGGATCGTCGTCAGGCGGTCGCGTTCGTCGGTGATGATGCGCGAGGCCATGATGCCCGGGATCGCACAGGCGAAGCTGCTGGACAACGGCACGAAGCTCTTGCCGGTCAGGCCAACCTTGCGCAGCAGTCGGTCGAGCAGGAACACGGCGCGCGCCATGTAGCCCGACGCCTCGAGGATCCCGACCATCGCCATCAGCAGCGCGATCTGCGGCACGAACAGCAGCACCGTGCCCAACCCACCGATGATGCCATCGACGATCAGGCTCCGCACGGCACCTTCGTCGAGCCC
>JAGQRA010000689.1 GCA_020425885.1 Planctomycetota bacterium
CGGCGCTCCGTCGGTCGAGGTGCGGCTCATCTTCGACCAGCCGCTGAACCCGAACAGCACCAACGTGCCGGTCACGGTCAACACGAACCCGCTGACCCGCAACAGCAACAACCGCGGTCGGATCTACCTGCAGTACGACGACGCCGTCAACGGCATCGACCAGTGGATCCCTGCTGATATCGAGCTCGAGTCCAACGAGGTCACCGGCGCGGTGGTCGTTCTCCGACCGCTCGGCGTGCTGCCGAACAACGCGACGATCGAAGTGATCGTCGAGAACACGCTGGAGGACATCTCCGGTGAGTCGAACGCCTCGAGTGTCGCCTACGAGGAGCGCTTCGGTGTGTTCAAGACGCGCCGCAGCTACGAGCAGCAGTTCGACGGCATGGTGGAGGACTTCCTGGCGTCGTCCAACATCGACCTGACCGCGGCGTTCTCCGAGCCGCAGGCCGAGGTGGGGGCCGGCTACGTCAAGGCCGGCTTCGACTTCGAAGGTACCGTCACCGGTGCGGACTTCGAACCGAACACGCCGACCACGGTGTTGAACACGGACTTCACGTTCGTGCAGCCGAAGAACGGCTCGCAGTTCAGCGTCTCCGGCGGCGTGTTCAATTTCCGTGACGTGACGATCCCCGCGGGCCGCACGGTCTACGGGCAGGGGTCCAACCCGATGGTCTGGCTCTGCTCCGGCACGTTCACGGTCGCCGGCACGCTGTCCGTGCAGGGCGGCAACGGCCAGGCGGTCAGCTCTTCGGGCGACGCCAACGACCCCAAGGAAGGCGGCGCCGGCGTCTGCGGAGGCGGTGACGGTGGCGCCGGGTCGCCGAGCGCGACCGAGCGTGACATCGCCGGCGGCAACGGCCGCGGGCCGCTGCAGGTCGCCAACGGCGGCGGTCGTGGCGGCCAGTTCTCCTGCCTCGCGGGCTGCAACCGCGGCGCCGGTGGCGGCGGCGGTTCGCTCGCCACGCAGGGAGACCCGAACTACAAGCTCAAGGTGACGCCGGCGGGCACGGTGCCGCTGCCGCCGCCCAACCAGGACATCAACAACATCTTCCCGATCTTCCAGCAGCAGGTCGGGCAGGGCGGCAACGGCTGTGTCGGTGTCCCCGGCGCCATCACCCGCAACCTCGATGGCTCGGTCGCCGGGCCGACGATCTTCTCCGACGCGCGCAACGACAACAACTTCTGGGGCGTGGGCGTGCGCTTCGACGGCATCGACCGGCGGATCCCCGGCGAGCTCGCCGTGCCGATCGGCGGCGGCGGCGGCGGCGGTGGCGGTGACCTCGCCGCGAACTGTGACATCGACGACCCGAACTTCCAGAACGACAGCTCCGGCGGCGGCGGCGGCGGCGGCGGCGGCGTGCTGATCGTCAAGTGCCTAGGGGACATCGTCATCACCGACACTGGCCGGATCACCGCGGACGGTGGCCTCGGTGGCGGCGGCGAGCCCCTGGCGGCCAGCCTCGAGGGAGGCGGCGGCGGCGGCGGCGCCGGCGGCATGGTCGTGCTGATGTCCGCCAAGCGCATCGTCATCAACGCGCGCGGCTCGGGCGGTCGCTACCGCTACCAGGGCGACAACGACTACACGTTCTCGATCTCGGCCGACGGAGGCGTCACCAAGACCGGCCAGACGCCGCCGATCATCCAGGGCAAGTACCCGGCGAGCGGCCAGGCGATCACGGCGGCCTTCGGCACGACCTACGACAGCGTGCCCCTGGGCGGCTTCGGAGGCATGGGCATCGTGCAGCTGATGGTTCCGCCCGGCTCGGACAACTCCGACAACACCAACACGGTGCTGGACGACAACATCGAGGTGCGTCGCGCGGGAGCGTTGCTGACCGGCGTCAACAAGCAGCAGATGCTCGCCTGGCGCGGCTTCCCCGACGCGTTCGGGCGGGGCGTCGACGATGACGGCGACGTGATCAACCCGACCAACGCCGACAACGAAGGCGACATCCGGCCGGCGCCGGTGCTGCTGCCGACGCCGTTCTCGAACAAGTCGCGGTTGCGCTCTATCTGGATCGACACGGGCGCCACCAACCGCCGGAGCCTGCTGACCGACGACGACCAGCCCCGCGGCGTCGTGACCCAGAACGGCGCCGTCAGCGGTCCGTTGTTCGCGTGGTCCGGGACCCGCACGGGGGACATCGACAAGGGCTTCCTCGACTTCGATATCGAGGAGGGGCGCGCCGTGCTGAAGCAGACGGTCGTCATCAGCGCGACGCCGATCCTCTCGCGCAACGCCGACGCCACGTTCCTCGACCGCCCCGCGTATCGCGTGCAGTTGACGCAGCCGGTGCTCGGCTCGATCGCCGACCGCTACGTGCAATACGAGGCCGAGATGCTCGACATCGACGGCGAGGTCGTCGCGAGCTATCGCATCCTGTCGCACACCGAGGCGGACCTCGTGCTGTCGCCGGAGAGCGGTTCGCTCGACCAGACCTCGGAAGTCCTGCAGGTCCGCGCCAAGTTCTTCGACGTCGTGACGAACGGCGTGAAGGGCCTCGGCTCGATCTACAACGGCAGCGGTGGCCAGCAGCCGCTCGCGAACGTCCGCATCGGGTTTGCCTTCCACCAGGACCCGTCCGATCCGAACGCCGAGCGCTACCCCGAGTTGGACGGCGACTTCGTCTACGATCTCTCCGACCCGACGAAGCTCGAGGAGATCCGCGCGCTGCAGGCGCCGTTCGTCCAGTGGGACATCCTGTTCGACATGTCCTACACCGCGGCCCAAGGCGATTCGCCGCCGGCCCTCAACCCGGAGACCAACCGCCCGGAACTCCACTTCCTGCGGTTGCCCTTCCGCTTCTGATCCCGCCTCGGCGATCCGAGCCCGGGATGCTCCGGGCCAGTTTCTTCTCAGACCGTTACCGACGCCTCCGAGTCCCGTTACAGGTCCCCGACAACCGATAATTGATCCCGGCCGGTCGACGGCGGGGGTCGCAATGTGCTGGGCCCCACCAGCCACACAGCAAGGCACCGAGAAATGATGCACGCGAAGAACCGATTCCGAGTCCTGCCGCTCGCGCTGACGCTGGCGGCGTTCGCCGCCTGTGACGGCAGTAACTCGACGGTGGGTCAGGTCGGGCCCGGTGGCAACCTGACGCTCGAGAGGGTCGGATTCGGCCGCCTGGTCGACATCTACTCCTACCAGCGCATCGACCCGGATCCCGCCAAGTCCGATCGTCGTCGTCGCGACAACCGCCGCCTCACGCTCGTCGAGCGCGACGTCGTCGTCGACCCTGGCATCCGCACCCAGTCCGTCTTCGACGCCGCCGGCAACGAGAACGACCTGGCCAACTACGAGTTCCTCCGCTTCAACAAGGACGTCGGCCATGAGCAGCTGGTGATCCTCTGGGACAACCGCTCGGGCGAGGAGCAGAAGCGCTTCGAAGAGGCGCTCGCCAAGGCCAAGGACGGACTCGAGGAGCTGCCGGACTCGTACCGCGGTCAGAGCACGGAGGTGCCGCTCGTGCCGCGCAACGCCGCGATCCGGTTGCAGTTCTCCAACGAGATCGACCTGACGAAGGACTTCCTGCGGGCCAACCCGTCGGCGATCCAGCTGCTCGAGTTCAAGGGTGACCCCAACGTGGTCGACCCGGTCGACGCGTTCCGGATCCTCCCGTACCGAGCCGTCGTC